>CAMYKF010000747.1:14366-20372 GCA_947258905.1 uncultured Pirellulaceae bacterium
CCGCTTCCTTGTCCAGCATTTCACTTGCATCAATCGCTGGCTGCTCGGTCGCCAGCGGACCCTCGTGTTTGACAACCAGTACGGCACAATGCGCGTTGCGGACGAACTCTTCGGTAATGCTGGAACCAAGCCAGCCGGCGATACCCGTGCGGCGATGCATTCCCATAACGAGTAAATCCGCGCCCATCTCTTCGAGGAATCCCAGCAGCGTTTTGACCCTCGTGGAACTCTCCGTGACCAGCACCCGCAGTTCTCGATTTACGGCCGAATTGGCAGCCCTGTGACCTTCCAGTTCCGTGGCCAAATCGCGAGTTTCATTGTTGGCGGGATCTGTCAGCGTCGTGCCACTTCCCACCAATGGCGGATGTGCGATGAAGCAGATGATCAGCTTGGCGCCAAAGGCTTCGGCCAGGTCATGCGCGGCCTGCAGCGCAGGAATGCTGGCCTCGGAAAAGTCGGTGGGATGGACGATTTTTGTATACATGCGTGCTCCGATTCGGTAATCCGGATTAATGGCGATTCAGCATGTTATCGCTGCCGGATGCATGACATGCAAGTTTTTTGCGCGTCGGGCAAGGTAAGCAGCGAAAATGCAAAAGCGTGGTTGCGGTGAGAAGTCGTAACCGCGGTCGGAAGAGGGACCACAACCCAAGGTTGTGGGCCGGTCTCCTGACCGGTCCCACGGGTCGTTTACAGCTTATCTCTGTTTCACGACGTTTGGGGCGTTCCCTGGTGGCCAGACCACTGCTTCAGCACATTTTGATAGAGTTGCTTGTCGGCCTTTGTGGCGCCGCGTTGACGACAAATCAACTCGGCGAATGCCTGGGCGCGATGCATGGCCAGTGTCAGCGGCCACTCATCCAGCAACCCCAGCAGGAAAACCGCGGCAAAGGCGTCTCCCGCGCCGACGGTATCCAGCACACCATCGGTTCCCTGAGGCTTGACTTCGATGAATTCATCGGTGGCTTTATCCAGGCAAAAGGCGCCCACTTCACCGCGTGTAACAATCACCGCGTCCAGCTGGTATTCCGCTTGTAGTTGCCGCGCAGCAGACTTCAGTTCGGTCGTGCCAAAATTCAGACCTCGTCCCACGGTCTCCATTTCCTCGTCATTTAATTTTGCCCACCGCGCATGCTGCATGTAGCGAGGCATTTCGGCTACCGTCCACCATGGTTCACGCAGATTTAGATCCACAAAGACGGGCAAGTCAACGGCCGACAACAGTTGCTCCAGCGACCTGCGCATGGTTTCGCTGCGCTGCACCAGCGTCCCGTGATACAGCAGCGACGCCTTCTGGATTGCTTCCAGGGGACACTGGTCAATGTCCCAGTGATCGTAAGCCTGGTCGGGCAGGATGTGAAAGCTGTGTGTTGACTCCGCCATCCGGACTTCAACCATGCCTGTCGGATACCCGGTGTCAGTTTGCAGGCCGCCGACATCCATACCCCATTCGATCATGGAATCGCGGATGGCCGCTCCGGGTTCGTCTTTACCGATGCGGCTGAGAAACAAGGGAGACCTGCCAAACCCCTGCAAGTGCCAGGCGACATTGAACGGCGCCCCACCCAGGACTGCGGTGCCATCGGGAAACTGGTCAAAAAGCACCTCGCCAAAAATGACCGGGCGGTTGCTGGTTATCGATTCCTGATTGATCGAGCCGGCCATGCGACACAAACACCTGACAGTTTGGGCTATTGGATAAATGCTTCCAGAGCGATTTTCCACTGGTCATCGCGGAATCGCATGACGCGTAGCAGGTGGCCCGACTCGTTCGTGCCGTCCTGTTTCGTCAGCTGCAGCTTTCCCAAAGCATACATCAAGTCGCCGGAACCATCCGACTGGAGGGGTTCAATCGTGCCATCAGCGACACCCTCCAGCTCGGTTTCCAGGTGGGCCAGACTCGGCGCACGGCCGATGATCGGCATCTGTCCGGAACGATACAGACGCGCGTCATCGGTCAGCAGCGATTCGTATTCGGAAAATTGCAGGAACTCCAGTGTTGCCAATTCGCCTGAAGAGCCGGGAGGTTCGCCGGGCGGTTCGGGTGCTGACCAGTCCGACGGGTTCGCATCCGGTCTGGCGTGTTGGGTGCCGAGGTCGAGCACTGCCTTGAATGATCCGTCGGCTTGTTTTTGCCAAAGCGTGATGTATTGGCCGAAGGCCACGGCATCTCCGTCCTTGCCGGCAGGCTTGAATTCCCAGGGGCCGGTGGTGTAGCCGAGTTGACCATCGAATGAGATCTCGGCCCATACGGGGTGCCAGGCCAGCAGAGCCGGTGATTCCGGTTGCCCCTGCCAGAATTCCTTTGCGTTGACCGGACCGGGCTGGAACACGATCCCGTCATCGGAGAAGAATTTGATGAACGCCTGTTTGGCACCATCGCTGGCAGCCGCTGCCGCAAATGCCTTCTCGGTTTCCACCAGCCTATTTAACTCGGTCTCCTGTGCACCAGCAGATCTGGCAAGAATTGCCGCGAACAGAATGCAAACGGTTGTGATCTTCATTGATTCATCCTGGATTTAGTCCGAGGCGGTTAACTCGCGGATCTCATTATCAAGACCGGTCATCTCCCAGCGACCCAACACAATCGGAATGCTGTCGATTTCGTTGAGTCGATCAAAGAACTTTTTGAGCGCGAACTCTTCGCCGCGCTCTTCCACCTGTTTGGCATAGTCCGCCAGTGTGCGTTCCAGCAGATATTTTCCCGTGATATAGCTGGTGCCGTAACCAGGCTGACGAAGATAAAGATGTTGCTCAAAAATCAGCAGTTCCTTTTCGGTCTTCATCCAGCCACGCGGCGTCCAGTCCATATGGATGCGGCCGGCCTCCTCCATCGTCATCTCGTTGGCGTGCGCGTATAGCGAACCCAGGCCACGCGCGGCGCGCTGGGCCATCAGGATCCAAACCAATTCCCGCGAACGTGGGCTGTCGTCATACAGACCCGCATGCATAAACATCTCCTCGACCCCGGTGGCGGTGCCCTCATTGCGGCTGTCAAAGATGTTGTAGAGCAATGCGCCCTGTCGCAACGGGCTGGGATGCGGGTAACGATCCATGCGGGCCAGTTCAAACCAGTGATAGAAATGTGTGAACAGAGGCAGCGGATCGTAGTGCGCCGTGATCCAGAAAAAATGGCGTTGTTCCTCGGGAATAAAACGGCCCAGATGTTCGCGTAGTGCCGGCTCCATGTAGTTGGTGACGGTCACCACTTCCTTGTCCCGGAGAAAGTTCATGAAACGGGTTGCCGCCTCGTCCGCCATTGCCTCGTATTCCGCTGGCGTCGCTGCGGCGACCATCCGTGGCAAATGCCGGTTGCGATGCTCTTCCAGCTTTAGCGATGACCAGGCTCGGTCGAGTTCGCGCTTGAGTAGCTGAACTTCTTCTTCCCAGGTCAGCGGTACGAGATGCACGTTTCGCTGGTACCAGGTGTAATGGTCCTTGCCGATTCCCGACGGACCGTCCTTGTGCTGCGCCTCGGATTCCAGCCACGCAATCAACTCGTCGGTCGCGACCTTGCATTCCTGGATGACGGCCAGCAACTCCTCGCTCGCACCAGAACCGACTCGCCGTTCGACTTCGTTCAGGTTGCCGCGCTGCGAGCGGATGTTGCGGATGCCGGCGATCCACAGTTCCCGGGCATTGCCAGTCAGGTTTTTCTGCGCCTGACGCATTAACGGAGGGATCACTTTCAAATCATCGATCAGTCGTCGTTCCTTGGCATCGGAAAGCGGAAACTGGTACGTCCAAAGTTCTGTCACCGCATGGTGGGTTGGTCCTTCGTGCGCCGGAACGTCGCTACGCCCCATCCAGATCGATTGATAGAAAGCCGGATCACGGACCCACGGCTTGAGCACGCGATGATTGAAATCGAATCCGTTCATTTCAGCGCGAACCAGATGCCAATCGACCTGCTGCGGCACCGTCCAGCCGGAATGGTCCATGGCATCCAGTTGGGCCCGCAAACGTTTGTAGTCCTCGTACCGGGTTGCGAACGTTTCGGCGGTGTAGTCCGGGGCTCCGTTGAGACGAGGCGGCCGCTCGAATTCGCGCCACTCCTTGAACAGGCCTAACAGGTCGTTGTACTCAGACATGGCAGGCTGCGCCGGGCAAACATCGGCGAGCACGAGAAGCAAACTTGCGGCGATCATCAAGCGGAGACCGTGTCGGACGAAACTGGATCCAGTCATAGTTGGATAGCTCATGCATGATGGAGAATCTGATCACTCAGCGAGATTCACGCGAGCATAACGACCGCGCATCGCCGCGGTCAACTCTCCAGTAATGTCCCCGTCTCTGTTCCAGTTAACGCAAACCTCGTTTGATGACACTGGCCAGCAGTGCCTTACTCGCAAAATTTCTCTTTTCCCCGGGGGTAAGAGGAGCGGTACCTGACCGCACTTACCGGTATGGTTCGGAAATCAACCCTGAAGATTGCCGGGCCAAACAGGGCACGATTGACATCAACTTTACACAAGAAAGAAGAACATGAGTCTCGCAGAACTCCACAACCAGGTCATCGACTATTTGAAACAGGGAAAGTTTGTTGAAGGAATCGAGGATTTCTATGCCGACGATGCCACGGCGCAGGAGAACAACCAGGAGCCTTCGAGGGGGCGTGAAAACATGGCTGCGGCCGAGCGTGAATTTCTCAACAAGGTAACCAGTTACCACGGCATCGACGTCCTGGCATCGGCGATCGACGATCAAGGTAACGGCAACGGAACAGTCTTCTACGAAGCTGTTATGAAATGGGACCAGTCGGACAAGGGCCATGTCGAAGTCGCACAAACGGTGGTTGAGCGCTGGAAGGATGGAAAGGTCCAAAACATTCGCTTCTATGGCAACTTTGATCCGTCGTAGCCACGGCAACTCCAGATCCAATTGCATTGAATGAGCCGTCTATTGTGGCGGCTCAGTCAGCACGTATCGAAAGGCCCAGGCGGCTAGCGTGGCGGCAACAAACCGCGCGTCTGCGGGATTGCTGAGCATATGGTCGGCACCGTCGATCGAAATGAAGCTCTTGGGATGTCTTGCTGCCTCATACAATTGACGCGCATTGCCGATTGAGACGATCTCGTCGACTGGCGAATGAAATATCATTAGCGGCTTTTTCAGGGCTGGCAGCGAGTTTGCGATGCGGTTTTTTTTCAGGTCGTCAATGAAATGGCTGCCGATGGCCAGTTCTCTTCCGCCTAACAGGATCGTCGCGGATCCGTCTTCATGGGTTGTCGTCGTTGTACTGTTGATCAGGCGTTCGACATGTGCCGGTTCGCCGGGGGCACCGATGGTTGCCACGGCTCGAATGGAGTCGATTTCAGCGGCAGCCATCAACGCGGCCGCTCCGCCAAGGCTGTGACCAACCAGCAGTGACGGGGCGGAATCCTGCTCCCGGAGTGCAGAGGCAGCATCAATCAGGTCGTTGACGTTTGACGAGAAGTCGGCATTGGCGAAATCACCTTCGCTATTTCCCAAGCCGGTAAAATCAAACCGCAACACGCCAATTTCCTGTTCCGCCAGTCGGCGCGATACCTGCGTGGCCGCTTTCACATTTTTTGAGCACGTAAAGCAATGCGCGAAAATCGCATACGATTTCGGCCTGCCCTGCGGGAGTTCAAGTCGACCTGTCAGGTTGTGACCGTCACGATTGGTGAAATCAAATCTGGACATTCCGTACGTGTTCTCGCTTTTTGCACAAACCAGTGGCCCAATCGAACATTATGGCAGGACCGATTGTCCGAGAGCTATTGGTCATCGGTGAACCGGGCGTCATACCAGGTAGCTTGGAGAAGCGTTGACATAGGAACTCCAATCGCGATCATCTAGGTGTTGAATGCATGCAGGAGTCGATTCGAAGCGAAGCGACAATGTTGCCCGAGTGGCGGAATTGGCAGACGCTCAGGATTTAAAATCCTGTGTCCTTTGGGACGTGCGGGTTCGAGTCCCGCCTCGGGTACTTGATGAGGCCGCAGGTGACAGGCTGTAGGCTGCAGGCAAAGATTTAGACCG
>CAMYKF010000748.1 GCA_947258905.1 uncultured Pirellulaceae bacterium
CGGAATGCTCCAACGGTCAAGTCAAGTGTGTTTGCGATGACGGTCGCGTTCCCTGCGATTGCAACAACGGCAAGATTATGATGTCTTGCGGCTGCATGTCCGGTCGCATCATGTGCGCCGAGTGCCGCGGCGCCGGCGTGATTAACGAGGATGGAGAGTGACAGCTACGCAGGATGGGACCATTGTCCGGACCATTGTCCCGTTCACTCGTGTGGCTGAGCCAAAACAATGCGTCTGGCGCGGCACTCTTGTGCTGCACCCGCAAAAAAAAACGCCCCGTTTAACGGGGCGTTTGCTCGTTGTCAGGCAAAATTTCTGTGCCGCAATTAGTTGTTGTTGGCCAGCGGTGTACCGGTCAGAACCCGCACGTAATCGGCGGCAATACTCAGGACCTCATCCAGATAGAAATCGCGTTCGATTTCGGTGCTGGTGTGATTGACCTGGCCCTCAATCGCTTTTTCATCTTCCTTGTCGGCGTCCAGTTCAGAACGGCGTTCGTTAAACGCCTCGGCGTTCAGCGGCACGGAGTTCTCTTCCTTTTGCTCCACATAGCGGGCAATTCGCCGCACTTGACGCTGGAATTCATCCGATTGTGATACTCGCTCGCCGGACCGCTCGGTCAACTTGCGAATCAGATCAATATTCGTCTGATTCATGGCCGGATAGTCGGCTTCGGCGACCCGGTCGAATTCCACCGGGTATTCGAGATCCGATTCGCTCACATCCATGTGATCGGTGATGGACGGCAACACGATATCCGAAAGGACACCACGTTTCTGGGTGCTGTCGCCGTTGGGACGGTAAAACTGCGAGATCGTGATCTTGAGCGCTCCCAGCGAAGGCGGTGCGTTGCGAGTCTGCAACAGCACCTCGGCCAGGTTCAGCATCGTTTGAACGGTGCCCTTGCCATGCGTGGCGGTATCGCCAATGACCAGTCCGCGTTCATAATCCTGCACGGCACCGGCGAGAATTTCACTGGCGCTCGCGCTGAACTTGCTGGTCAGGACCACCAGCGGTCCTTCCCACGCCATTCCAAAATCATAGTCGTTCAGTTCCTCGATCTGGCCGTAGGGATCCTTGACCTGTACGACCGGACCTCGATCGATGAACAGGCCGGTACAATCGACGGCTTCGGTCAGGCTGCCGCCGCCGTTTTTGCGCAAGTCCAGCACCACAGCATCGACGCCCTGGGTATTGAATTCATCCAGAATCCGTTTCACGTCGCGAGTCGTGCTCTTGTAATCCGAGATGCCACGCGACCGGGCCTGCATGTCGGTGTAAAAGCTCGGCAGATCGATGACGCCGATGCGATAGTTGGGACCGGGATCCTGCTCAACTTCGAAAATCTGGCCCTGGGCTTCGCTGTCTTTCAGTTCGATGCGTTCCCGCACGATGGAGATCGTGTTGATATCGCCGGAACCCGGTGACATGACGCCAAGCCGCACCGTGGTACCGGCCTTGCCGCGAATCTTTTCCACGACATCGTCCAGCTTCATGTCCACGATATCAATCATCTCGCCGTCGTCGCCCTGCCCCACGGCCACAATCTTGTCCTCGACCTTGATCTTGCCACTTTTGTCAGCAGCGCCGCCGGGCACAATGCGGCGAATCACAGTCAGTCCGTCGTCGGTGGACTGCAGGGTGGCTCCGATGCCTTCCAGTTCCAGACTCATATTGATCTGGAAGTTCACATAGCTGGAACGCGACATGTACGAGGTATGCGGATCAAAGCTGGTCGTGATCGCCGAGATATACATCTCGATCACGTCTTCGTTGTCGAATTGTTTCATGCGGTTGGCAAATGCGCGGTAGCGGTTGCCCAGCCTTTCTTCCGGCGTCTTGGCCGTGGGCGATTCGTTTTCGTCATCATTGCGGAAAACGAGCAAGTTGTACTTGATGCGTTTGCGCCAGCGGTCCTGAATTTCCCCGGCAGTTTCCGCGTACTGGATCATGTCGCGATCAGTAATCAGTTCTTCGTCAACCGTGTAGTCGTGTTCGGTCTGGATCAGTTCATTGGCCAGTTTGACACGCTCGTCAATCCGTTCGAGGAAGCGGCTGAATATCTGGAAGGCTGCCTCGTAATCGCCGTCTTTCAGCATGTCGTCCAGCACCGTGCTGTACTTGTCCTGAAACTCATCCACGTCCGACTTCATGAAGTACACCTTCATGGGGTCGAGGTTCTTCAGGAACATGTCCAGGGCACGCTGTGAAATGTCGTCGTTCAACTTGCGATTGGACAGGTGCTGTTGCATCAAGCGGGCGACGATCTGGGAAATCCGTCGTTCCTGCCGGGTCGGTTTGCCGAAGTCATCGGCCACCAGGCTGGCTGACAGAAATCCGAAAACCAGGGTGAGGCACAGGATGCGTCGCATGGCGGTTGGGGAGAAATGCAACATTACAGTGGTTCCTGGGGTTTTTTGACTTGGTGACAGGCCACCCGTGGCAGCCTATTTTGTCTGCTTTGTCGGGAAATCGCTAGAATAGTAAGGGGTTGAAAAGGGTGGGGCAAGGTCGGTTTGCCCGCCTGCAAATCAGGCTTGCGGTCGGCAAATCTGCGGAATTCGCAGTCGTTTTGTGAATCCGGATTCGGGCCTGGCAGTCATTAGACACCGCGGGGATTCAAAACTTGCCGGTATTCCACGGATCGAACCATTAGCATGAGGCGTGCCAGGCTTGTCATTTCCGGCACCGCTTGAGGTTATAATACACTTTTCTTTTCGCCAACGTTCAAAATTCCCCCGAACAGTGCCTGCCTATCTCCTGATGAATGCCGGACTGCGTGCCGGCTCACGCTATCGCCTCGATGAGGGTGAACAGAACCTGCTGGGTCGCGACTGGGACTGCGGAGTCGTATTGAATGACCCGCAATGTTCCCGGGTACACGCCGCCATCTATACCGATGAAGGTGCCTGGTGGATCCGTGACAATGGCAGCAGCAACGGCACCTATGTCAACGGTCAACGCATCGATCAGGCCCAGCTGGTCGAGGGCACGGAAATCCGGTTGGGCTCCAGCGCATTTACGTTTGCCACGGAAATGGATGTCAAACACCCGGACGAAACCGTCGCCGACGAAGCCACCGGCCAGACGCTGATCCTGGACGAGCGGTTTGATTCGCGCGAGACCGGACAATACACGCTGGAATTCCTGCACGATCACAAAAGTGGCGGTGACTTCTTTTTTCTGTTTCAGCTATCCGTGAAGTTGCTCAGCGTCGACCGTCCCGACGAGGTTGTGGAACTGTGCGTGTCGCGGCTGGCCGAACGCACCCGCGCCACGGTGGCCGGGTTCATGTGGGTCACCGACCACGGCCAGTTGCAGCCCAAAGTGGTCTTTCCCCACGACGAATCAGGCAAACTGGAACTGAATGAAAATCTGACCCAGCGTGTGGTCAAGAACAAACACGTGATCCGCATCGAACACGGCACATCACAGCATGGCGGCAAGGGATTTGCCGATTCCATTTGCATTCCGCTGATTCAGGACAACGAAACGATCGGCGCGTTGCACCTGTACCGGCAGAAAAGCACTTTCCATAACGGTCATTTCAAGCTGGCCAGTTCGGTGGCCAACATCATGATCCGTTCGCTCAAGCGAGCCAATCGCCAGGCCACCATGGAAGCCGACCACCAGCGACTGGTGTCCGCGTCCGCCGACACCGACGAGCTGATCGCCGACAGCGAGCCGATGCAAACGCTCAAGTCCAAGATCACGCGTATCGCCCGGGCTTCCGGCTGCGTGCTGGTGCGCGGCGAAAGCGGCAGCGGCAAGGAACTGGTCGCACGAGCCCTTCACAAATCCAGCAACCGCGGCGATCGACCGATGCTCAGCGTCAACTGTGCGGCCATTCCCCGCGATCTGATGGAGAGCCAGTTGTTCGGTCACAAGAAAGGCGCCTTTACCAGCGCCGAAAGCGACCACGCGGGCTGGTTCCAGCAAGCGGACCTGGGCACGCTGTTTCTGGACGAAGTGGGCGAGTTGACGCTGGAAGGCCAGGCCAAGCTGTTGCGTATCCTCGAGGGTCACCCCTTCCTGCCGGTTGGTGGTACGGAGGAAATCACGGTCGATGTCCGCGTGATTTGCGCCACCAATCGTGACTTGCGCGAGTTCGTGGCGGAAAAGCGGTTTCGCGAAGACCTGTTTTACCGGCTTAGCGTATTTGAATTGATGATCCCGCCGTTACGCGATCGCGGCAGCGATGTGGAAATGCTGATCCATCACTTCCTCGACCACTTCAAGCACCGGCATGGCCGACCGGACCTGAATCTGTCCGACGAGGCCCTGTCCCGCATGTTGTCATTCCAGTGGCCCGGCAACGTTCGTCAATTACGCAATGTGATCGACAGCGCGGTGGTAATGGCCGAAGGCGAGGAGATCACGATCGATGATCTGGGCATTCGCGAAAACAGCAGTGGCGAACTGGAATCTCTCAAAATCGATTTTTGGGAACGCAAGTTGATCAAGGAAGCGCTCAGCCGCACCCGCGACAACGTGCCCAAGGCCGCCGCCCTGCTGGGCATCAGCCGCGCCACGCTGTACCGCAAAATCGACGAATATTCGATCGAACGCAAATAACCGTTCGCTCAGCCTTTGCTGCTTGTCAGTCTCGGAGAGACTGACCTACGGTAGCCGGGTCTCTCCGAGACCCGGAGAAATCCTGTTCAAATTGCTGCCTGTCAGTCTCGGAGAGACTGACCTGCCGTGCAATATTCGCTGTCCTGCCATCAACCCGATGTGGTTTGCAAACGACGCACCAGAAATTCTGACGGCAGAAATTGTCTTTGATTGGCGTCGAGACTACGCACCCATTGCCTGCACACCAATTCATGATTGCCTGAGGCAACCGCTTAACGTTCGCATATTCATACCGACAATTACGCCGCCTTGCGGCGCGGTGCCAGGCGGGATCCGCTGAGTGACTCGATGATTGGTTCGATGCCGCGGACGTGAACGTCCTGTTGCGGGAAAGCGATCTCGATGTGTTGGTCGCGGAATTCGCGATCAATGGCCATGTGCAACTGGTGCACAATCTCCGGATAATGATCGCGATTGGGGATGTGTACGCGCAGTTCGAAGTCCAGGCAACTATCGCCGAATTTGCTGAAAATGACTTCCGGTCTTGGTTCCGACAACACCATGGGGTGTTCGCGCGCCACTTTCAGCAACGAGTTTTGCGCCAGCATTGTGTCCGAGCCATAGGCGATGCCCACGGGCACGACAATCCGCGTCACCGAATCAGTCAGCGTCCAGTTGATCACATCATCAGTGATGAATTTTTTGTTGGGTACAATCAATTCGCGGCGGTCATAATCCATGATCATGGTGGCCCGCAATTGCATCCGCGTGACAAAGCCCGTCGTCCCGTTTACGGTCACCAGGTCACCGACGCGTATAGGACGTTCCAGCAGAATGATGATGCCGCAAACGAAGTTGGCAAAGACTTCCTGCAAGCCAAATCCCAGTCCCACACCCATGGCAGCTACCAGCCATTGCACACTGCTCCAGCTGAAACCCAGGGACTGGCAGGCAATCATGACTCCCACCGCGGCCACCAGGTAACGACATACGATCGAAATGGCGTACATGACGCCGCGGTCTCAGGGCAGCCTTTCCAGCAACACCATTTCCAGCAAACCCGGCAGGTTGCGGCTGATGATGATGGTGCCCAGCAGGATCAGCAAGAAGCCGACGATGTCGCCGATCGTAATCCATGCCGGCTTGTTCACGACAACGGTCGTATTATCCGGTCCGATTGTTTCCACTGCGCGACTGATTTGCCAGAGGCCGTAATCAAAGGCGCGTACCGCCGGAATGACCTCGGCCCAAAACGAAAAAGCCACGATTAAACAGATCGCGATTGAAGCCCCGTGAAGCAAGCGTGTTACCTGACGCTTGATCTGGATCAGTTCCTGTTCGTCGACGTGTTGCTGGCGGGCTACCGCTTCCCCGGTTTCCTCCCGATGTCGCCAGCGCCGTCGCGCGAAAATGATGTTGTGTCCCACATCAAGTAACCGGTGTGCAATGTAAAACGCGGAGACCACGCCGACAATCAGCCACCAGGTCATTAACAGGCGAATGCCCAGGAACACCGACGAGTACAAATAGCCCAGTGCAGCCACGCCGGCCAGGGCGATGGGACCCAGCACGATCATCGGAGCCCACAGCGAAACGGTTTCTACCCAGACGCTGTGAGAACGGTCGGGGTCCGTTTTCCAGGCCCGGGCCATGCCACGCAACAAGCGGAATGAGGCCAGTGACAGGACCAGCATGGCGGCAATGAAGCACAGTCGCCCCAGCGAATCCATCCAGCGACCACCGTCATAATGCTCCAGGGCCGTGGTCAGGGCAATCAGCGGCAGGCAATACCTCGCAATCGTGGCTGAGGCGGCGCGAATCAGATCACAGGCCTTGCGTGACCAGCCCAACTGGCTCTCGGCCAGCCCCTCGCGAATACACAGCCGATAGATAATGCACGCAATAAACATTTGCGGTGCGATCAGCAACAACCCGCGTGATATTGCATCGCGCATCGAACCGGCTTCATAGGCAGCCGCCAGCAGCCAGCCAAAAGTAGCGACCAGGGCCGGCAAAAAGGATGCCTGCAACAAGGTCAGCACCAGCGAACGCACAATGGGCGACATCCGCAATTGACTGCGTTGTCGGGAGACCAGTCGCAAGCGGCGATCCAACTGGCTGCGCATACCGAACGCCAGCCATAATCCAATGGCTACCATCAGCAACACTGGCCAGCGCAACGTCATCCGGCTGCCCACCCCGTTTATGACCGCCTGCCATTGATCGGAAATGCCGATGGCCTTGATCGCTTGCAGGCTTTCACGAAAGTCGGCGGCATCCAGCGGCTCGGCGCTGCGGATCCACAATACGTGCTGTTCGATGTATTCACGCAACTCGTCGATTTTTTCGATTAACGACTTGTGCGTCTTCTGAAGGCTCATCAACCCCGTCAGCCACGTTTCATATTCGGAGTTAAGCTCATACAGAAATTCTCGCTTGCGCGTAATCAGTGTATTGGCCATGGTCATCAGTTCGTCGCGCGACATATGCGACGTGGCCGGATCCAGCGAGGCAATCAGTTGTTCGATCGCCGTCTGTTGCTCCAGCAATTCGTCGTATTCCTCCTTGCCCTTCAACTGGTTGAGTCCCAGTTCGGGCAGCATCGATTCGATTTCGTAAAGTCGCTGGCGGTTGGATTTGGTTTGCGGCAACTCGCCACGCTCGTAACGCAACAGCAATCCGACGGCTTGCGAGTGGCCAGCCTTTTCCAGGTGTTCGTCCAGGCGTTGTTTGGTGGCCACGATCGCCGTCAGCTGCGCGTCGAGTTTTTCCTGTTCCAGCACGTCTTGCTGGATCTGGTTGGTAACCTCCGTACGTTTTTCGGCCAGAGTCGCGGTCTCCTCCGCCAGATCGCGGACCAGCGGGTGAGCCCGGGCCGCCTCGCGACGCGCTTTTTCCGCTTCCGCCTTGACCAGTTGTTCGCGCTGCCGCGCTACCAGACCACCCAGTTGACGTGAGGTGATTTCGGCGTGATCCAGCTGGCGTTTCATCGAGTCCCGGATCAGCAACATGATCTTCTCACGGGTATTGAGCCAGTCTTCCTCGATCTTGCATGCGCGCAATTCGATTTTGCTGGACAGCAATCGGGTTTGCTGCTCGACGATCAGTGTACGGCCAGCCAAATCGCTGTCGGACAAGGATTCAATCTCCTCCAGTGCTTCTTTCATGCTATGCGACTGGTCCTGCTTGCGCTCATTCAGGCTGGAGAGGTCGCTTGCCCGCTGGTTAATCGTCTGTTCGGCCGCGGCAAGTTCATTGCGGAGGATTTGCTCATGATTGCGGTGTTCCTGCAACAACGCTTCGTGCACGCGAATATCCTTGTTTACGTCCAGCACTGCCGGTGGCGCCGGCAGCGGTTCCGCCATCGCCGTCTCCAGATCCTTCAGGTCTTCTGGGGCCTGTTTGATTTCGCGACGCATGCGCTCGATACGAGCCAGTGCTTCGCGGGCGTGCTTGTGCCAATTG
>CAMYKF010000749.1 GCA_947258905.1 uncultured Pirellulaceae bacterium
GTGACCGCGGTGACTTGCCAGAGACTGGTGCGTCGCTTGTGCGACAAGTGCAAACAGGCGGTGCAGGCCAATCCCCAGGCCATTCAGCAAATGGGAGGCGATCCGCAGGTCCACACGGTCATCTATCGCGACTATCAACTGCCGCCACCGGAGCAGCGAGTTGATGAGCAGGGAAAACCGGTGCACATGGAACCCTGCCGGGTCTGTTCGGGGATCGGATTTCACGGCCGAACCGCGATTTACGAAATCATGCTGGTGAATGGTGCGATTCGTCAGGCACTGCTGAAATCGCCTAAAATCGAGAGCGTCGCCCAGGCAGCCATGCAGAGCGGCAATTTGACAATGATGCAACAGGCCTACCGCGCGGTGCTGGAAGGTCGTACGTCGCTGGCCGAAGTGCAACGCGTGATGCAGGCCCGGGGACAAGGCAAGGCAAAGAGGTAAACCAGATCAATATGTCAGAAGGCGAACTTAATCCTGTCCCCATTGATCAACTGCCACCGCTCAAGTTCACGGCGGCTGGCGATAACCCCGATTTGCGCGAAGCCAATCTGCAGGCGGTGAAGCCTTCGCCCGGTTACAGCTATCTCGTAGTCATGGTGGCCGATGCCATTACCAAACGGGCCGACCTCGTGCTGATGGACTTTACGCCCAACGCGGTCGGCGTGCGTTATCAGGTCGACGGGCTATGGCATAACATGCCCACCATGCCACGCACTTCCGGCGATTACATGCTGGCCTCGCTCAAGCAACTCGCCGGGCTGGACTATCGCGAGCGACGGGCTCGCCAGGTGGGGCAATTCGTGGCCGAATACCTGAAGAAGAAACACAAATGTCAGCTGACCAGTCAGGGGATCAGTTCCGGCGAACGCGTGGCTCTGGTCATCAATCGTGACAAGCCGCCGCTGGAAAATCTGGAAGATATCGGCATGCGGCCAGGCATGCAGTCCCAGCTGATCCAGCTGATGAACGAGCCAACCGGTTTGATCCTGATCAGCGGCTTGCCCGGTGACGGACTGTCGACTACCTGGCGTGCTGCCCTGCAATCGACCGATCGCTTCATGCGTGACTTTTATGTCGTGGAAGAGAAATCCCGGCAGGAACCCGAGATCATCAACGTATCGCGAGAGACGTACGATTCGTCCAGGGGCGAAACGGTGCTGGAAGTGATGAAGTCGCTGATGTTGCGTGAGCCCAACGTGGTGGCGTTTACCGAATTGGCGGACGCTGCCGCATTGAATGAACTCAGCAAGCTGGCCAATGAGCACGAAATGACGACGTTTGGCCGCTTGCCGGCGCGTCATGCCACCGAAGCGGTCATGCGGGCATTGATGCTGAAACCGGATGTGCCCGCCTTTGCTCAGGCCTTGCGAGCCGTCAGCGGACAGCGACTGGTGCGCTTGCTGTGTCAAACCTGCCGTCAGGCTTACCAGCCCAATCCCAACCTGATTGCCCAACTGGGCCTGCCTCCGGCGCGTGTGCCAGTTCTATATCGGCATTTTCAGCCGTCACCGGAACAAGTGCTGGATGCCAGCGGCCGGCCGATTGAAATAGCACCTTGCGAGAACTGTGGCGGGCCCGGTTACTACGAACGGACCGGCATCTTTGAATTGCTGCTGGTCGACGATCGGTTTCGCGCTGCCATGCAGGATCCCGAACCGACCGTCCAAAAGCTGGCCGCTGCTGCCCAGCAGTCGGGACATATTACATTGCGTGAGGAAGGCATTGTGCTGGTCGCCCGCGGTGACACCTCACTGGACGAACTGCAACGCGTTCTCAAAAAGTGACGACGCAAGAAAGCTAACCCATTAACGATCCTGCATGACAACAGCTCTTTGCATCATCGCCCTGATCGCCATTCCCGCTTCCATGTGGTTTCTGGGCTTGTGGAACAATGTGATTACGTTTGTCAACGTGGTGCTGGCGGCCATCGTGGCCTCCAGTTTCTTTGAGCCGCTGGCGGACGGGATTGATGGTGGCAGCAGCAGCTACACCTACGTGCTGGACTTCGTTGCCCTGTGGCTGGTGTTTGCGGCGACATTCATCGTGCTGCGAACGGCCACGGATATGCTCAGCCGTTATCGATTGCAGTTTAACAAGTGGCTGGATATGGCGGGCCGTACGGTGTTTTCGCTGGCCACTGCCTGGGTGTTTATCTGTTTTATGGTGTTCACGTTTCATACCGCGCCCTTGCCTGTGGGCCCCGGCTCGTTTCAGGAGTCCCCGGATTCGACCAATTTCGTTGCCTCACCCGACCGGCTGTGGCTGGGTTTTATGCAAAGTCGATCGCGGGGCGGCATGGCGGCGGCACTCAACAGTCCACTGATGCCCGAATACAATACCGGTGAACTGCACTCCGATGACCGCGACCTGGATTGCCGGGTCTTTGATTCACGTAGCGATTTTATCTACAAGTACCGCGAGCGACGTCGCAAGTTGTCCGAACAGGAAGCCTTGCGCGTGAACCGCTAGAGACAATTACACCGACATGAACGAGCACAGGGAACATTCCGAGGGCCTCCGTCACGAAGAGGACATCGAATACCGGCCCTTCAATCCGCTGGCCATGCTCGCACTGGCGCTGGCAGTGATCGGCTGCTTCGCGATTGGCACGATGTTTGTGCTGCCCGTGAATATTCTGGCCGCGTTGTTGGCGATTTTCGCCATTCGCCAAAGCGGTGAGGGGCAGCGATTCAGTGGCGGTGGCGTGGCTGCCGCAGCACTCTTCGTGGCCGTAGCCGGCGGAGTGATGGCAGTGACCTATCACGTCGGGCGGGACTGGTACCTGAAGAGTACCGCGCGGCAATATTCCATGATGGTGCTGCAGGAACTGGCCAATGGCCGTCCCGAAAACGCACTTTCCTACGGCCTCGACTACAACTTTCGTGTGCCGCAAGGGACGGACCTGAAGGCCTACTACCAGGGCACCGATAAAATAATGAACGAGACTCTGGAGCCCTACCGGCAGATTCAGACGTGGCTGCAGATGACGCCAATCAAGGAAATGATCGGCGACGCCATGCAAGGCAAACTGGAATTCTTGGGGTTCGGTCCGTACAAGCGCACGCCGGAATGGGAATATTATCCGGTGGACTACCGGTACACGCCCAGTTCCCCGGAGTTACCAACGGTCGAATTCCAGATTGTGATGTTGCGTCGCGACTGGGGCTCGCCCTACGACATTCAGTGGCGCTCGCAAAAGTTCGTGGTCCTGAAAGGCCCCCGACAGGGGCCGGTCAGTATCAACCGCCCGCCGCCCAGCGGCAAAAGCAAATAGTCACCGCCGCACCAGGTCCAGCAGAGCAGGGGCAGTGAGTAAAATCAATTGCCCGGTGTTCTGTTTTATGAACCTCCGGTCCACGTTGTGAAAAAGGCGAGTTGTGTCCCCGCGTCGACAAAAAAAGCGGGCCTTGCGACCCGCTTTTGAAAACGGTTGCCGTGTGCTGTGTTACCCGCCGCCCTTGTCGTCGGCTTGCTTGTCGTCGTCGGATTCGCCTGCCGGCGTTTCATCCTCAGCCGATTCACCGGATCCGGAGTCTCCGGACTCTTCATCCCCCGACTGGTCGTCGGTGGCCGGTTCTTCAGAGTCGCCTTCGTCGCTGGTGGCGGCCTGATCGTCGTTGCCGTCACCTTCCTCGTCCCCCTCGCCTTTGCTGTCATCGCTGTCGGTCGAAGTCGGCGGACGTTGCGACCCGCCTCCGCCACCCATCGACAGGCCGGGCGGGTTCATGCTCATGAGGATGGTTTCTTTTTCCAGCGGGAAATTGTCATCGGGATCCAGCGGCATATCGGCAGCGGCCGACAAGTAGAACAGTTTGCCCTCCAGTTCGGGCCGGGTCTCAACCAGCCCGGGCTTCAGCTTGGTGAAGACGACGTGAATGTAGTGGCTTTTAACCAGCAGTCCGCTGGGCCAGCGATAGGTGTGTACGATGCATTCCTCATGCTGGCTTTCATCGATAGCCGCGGGAGCACGTCCCATCAGTTCCTCGATGTCCTCGCTGGTCTTTTCGCCAGATTTGGAACTGGCGTCGACTGTTTTAATTTTCTCCCACGCCGACTGGAACTGGGGTCGCGCGAAGGCGAATTCATAAATACAGCCTGCTCCCACCACAACCAGGAACAGTACCAGAATGATCAACCGGGTCGACGATGCGTTGCGTCGCGGCCGATCAGATTTTTTGTTTGTCATTACCAGGCCTCAGTGATTCAAAATCATTTATCGATCAAAACAGATGTCGCCCATTCTAATGACGATTGCGAACAACGTGCAGTCGGAAATCGACGTTTGACCGCAAAATTGCCGTGAGTTGCCGGCGGGTCGGTGGGCGGCATTACCGAGCGGTTTGATCAGGCGCGGGCGGCCAGCAAATCCAGCAAGCGACCGGGCGAACCCATGGCGTTATAACCGCCGTCGACATGCAACACTTCGCCGGTGATCCCCTGCGACAAGTCCGACAGCAGGAACATGCCGGAGCGACCGACTTCCTCATGATTCACGTTACGGCCCAGCGGTGCCATGTGTTCATAAAGGTGCAGCATCTCACCAACTCCGGCCGCCGTACCGGCAAGGGTCTTCAATGGTCCGGCACTCAGGGCGTTGACTCGAATGCCACGCGGCCCCAGATCATAGGCCAGATAGCGGGTGGTGGCTTCCAGGGCCGCCTTGCAAATCCCCATCACATTGTAGCCGGGTACGCACTTCTCCCCTCCGAAATAGGTCATGCAAGCCACAGCTGCCGAATCGTTTAACACCTCGCGGGCGGCGTTGCACACCGCAATCAGGCTGTACACGCTGACGTCCATCGCCATCTTGAAGCCTTCGCGGCTGGTCTCGATCGTGTCACGCTGCAGGTCCGCGCGATCGGCAAAGGCGATACTGTGCAGCAGAAAGTCGAGTCCTCCCAGCTCCTCGCGGGCTGTTTCCATGACGCTGCGGATCTGGTCGTCGTCCTCGACGTTCAGCGGTACCAGGAACTTTGCGGCCGCGTGACCGTCGATACACTTCTCGACCCGCCGGCGGTTCTTTTTCCGCTCGTCATCGGGGCGGTCGGGCAAATGGGTAAACCCGCACTGGCCGCCCTCGGCCATAATCTGCTCGGCAATCGCCCAGGCGATTGAACGATCGTTGGCGACTCCCAGAACCAGTCCCTTTTTGCCGTCGAATAACCCCATATCCTGTACTCCGCTCGCCCGCCAACCATTGTTGAACGGACTCAAAATGACTACGATCCAGACTCACCGAGGTGAGCCGTTTTGACGACAATTGCGTCGGCATGACGACATGTCATGGGCGGATATTCTAACGATCATTCGCGGCGGCGGCGAGTTGCATTGCACCCCTGCGAGCGTATTCCTGAGCCATGCCAACCCTTTCCCAGCACCTGACCAGCGAATCTGTCGGACTTCGCCTGTTGCCCGGGCTGGTAGACCTTGTGGTGCAGTCGGTGGATACCGGCGAATTCCTGCAACAGGCCCTGCAGTTGCTGGTCGACCACCAGGGACTTGAGAGCACGGCCATCTCCGGTGCCGGGGTCGTGCGCGGCATCAAGGGCACGTGGCGAAAGCGGGCCTGGGCAGGGACCGCTGCCGAATTGCCGACCGACTTGCTGGCCGAAGTGCTGGACCAGTACCAGCCGCTGAGCAACCAATCGTGTACCGCGACGCCCCTGTTTGGCGATCGTACCGCGGATTACGTTCTTGCCCTGGTCGCCGACAAACCGGTTCCGCCTGAGGCCATGACCAGCCTGGCGGCGTCGCTGGCCGCCGGCTATGAAATCACGCAACGCTTTGGCGAAACCCGGCAACGCGCCGAGCGATTGTCGGCCATGCTGGAAATGACCGTGCGCTGGAACCAGACACGCGAAACGGACGAGTTGCTGCAAACGATGGTCGAGACGTCGACGCAGCTGCTGGACGCCGAACGCGCCACCATCTTTCTGCTGGATCGCAAGTCCGGCACGCTGATCGGGCGGCCTGCCCTGGGAGTGGAAGGCGGCGAGTTGCGGATCTCGCAGGGCACGGGTGTCGTCGGTCAGGTGGTGCAAAGCGGCGAGCCGCAGCGGATCGATGTCGATATCGCCAACGAACAGGCCCGGATTGATCGCTCGGTCGATGAACAACTGGGCTTTGAAACCCGTTCACTGATCTGCGTGCCGATGTTCGACCAGCAAGGCGAAACGATCGGTGCCTTTGAATTGCTGAACAAGAGGCAAGGCAATTTCACGCAGGCCGATCAGGAGGCCCTTGCCGAACTGGCCGCCCACGCCGCCGTGGCGATCGACAATTCGCAGCACGTCGAACACCTGAAAACGACCCAGCGGCAGATGGCTGATCAGGCTGCCGAAAAGGTACAGCTGATTGGCGACAGTCCGGCCATGCAGGCGCTCAAGGAAACCGTTCATCGCGTAGCCGATACGGAACTGGCCGTGCTGACTCTGGGCGAAAACGGGACCGGCAAGGAAGTCGTCGCGCAGATGATTCATTACCTCAGCGCGCGACGCGACAATGTGCTGGTGGCCGTCAACTGCGCTGCGATCACCGAAACGCTGCTGGAAAGCGAACTGTTTGGACACGAAAAGGGCGCGTTCACCGACGCGCACGAAGCCCGGCAGGGCAAATTCGAACTGGCCGATGGCGGCACCCTGTTCCTGGATGAAATCGGCGATATGAGCCCGGGCGGCCAGGCAAAACTGTTGCGGGTACTCGAGGAGAAGATCGTCGTGCGGGTTGGTGGCTCGCAACCGATTCCGGTTGATGCCCGGGTGATCGCGGCCACCAATCAGGACCTGGCACAGCTGGTGCGCGAGAAGAAATTCCGAGAGGACCTGTTCTTTCGACTCAATGTGGTCACGCTGCAATTGCCTCCGTTGCGTGAACGCGGCGATGACATCATGACGCTGGCCCAGCATTTTCTCAAGGATTTCTGCGCCCGCGCCCGCCGCCCGGTCCCCAAATTCACAGCCGCTGCCCGCAAGAAACTGATCGCCCACCACTGGCCCGGCAACGTTCGCGAACTAAGAAATATGATGGAGCGGCTGGCCTACCTGTTCAGCGGCGACAAGGTGGATGCCGGTGACCTGTCGTTTGTGATGGCTCCCGGCCTGGACGAAGCGGCCGTGCCCATGGACCAGCCGCTGGCCGAAGCCACCCGCCAGTTCCAGGCCGATTACATCCAGCGGCACATCAAGCGGACCCAGGGAAACATGACCGACGCCGCCGAACGCCTCGGCCTGCACCGCTCCAACCTGTATCGCAAGATGAAACAGCTGGGCATGGACCAGGTAGAGGAGTAGGGAAGAGGGACGAGGCCTGGGGAGAGGGCAAACCGGATTCCTGCAGCCTGCAGTCTCCGGCCTCCAGCCTGTTTTTTAGCCCTCGACCGCCCGCCAACAGTCGGCTAAAATCCCCGATTCGCCACGGGCACCTTTCTTTCAGACCGAAACAGAAATCATGTACGCGATCATTGCTGACGGTGGACGTCAATACAAAGTAGAAGAAGGCCAGACGCTGGAAATCGATTTGCGTGCGGCTAATCCGGGCGACGAAATTACGTTTGATCGCGTGCTGGCCGTCTCTGACGACAGTGGCTTTCGTCTTGGCCAGCCCGAGGTTAGTGGTGCTGCGGTTTCCGCCAAGGTGCTCGACCAGACCAAGGGTGATAAGATCTACGTGCAAAAGTTCCGGCGCCGCAAAAACAGCAAACGCCGCACGGGACATCGTCAGAAGTATCTGCGCGTGCGAATCGAAAAGATCGGCTAGGCCACGTGGGTCGGGCTTCCAGCCTGCCATGCAGGTAATCCATCAAGCGAGGCCTGCCACCAGACTCAACCCTGGTTATCCGATCGTCCTGCGCCCAGATCCGACAGCAGTTTGGGAAAGTAACCAATGATCAGGCCGGCCACCAGGCCAATGCCGTGCGCCCAGTTGGCAATGTTCATGCCGGTCATGGCGGTGAAGTCGGGTGCCATGCAAATCACCATCCAGATCAGCAGGATGGCAATCGTTATCGGCGAAACGAACAGGCC
>CAMYKF010000750.1 GCA_947258905.1 uncultured Pirellulaceae bacterium
TATGGTAGACCCGTCCCGCGGAATTGAAAAGCGGGATTGCACGCGATGTCTGCCGGAACGACGCGTGATTTCAATGCGCAGAACAAACGAGTGCTGAGGGCCGGATTTTGCGACGCAACGAGCAGTAAACGGATGCCGACGTGCGGTTACGCACGCAAGCTGGCAGCCGACGACGGTTAATCAGCAAACACTGGAGTCGATGCGATATGGGGATCCGGAACAGTCGAAGCAGCTTTGTCGAGTACGGTGATCGATTGGAATACAGGCTCAAAGGCGTCGTGAACTACCATTGAAGAGCGGGAACGCCGGAAGGGAACATCGACGGCCAATCCCGTGTGCTCGACGATCTCGCAGGCCAGCGTTTCCAGCTGGGCCAGATTCGCTGCGAAGCGTTGGAAGTACGTGCGATTATTCATCGCTTCCAGCAATCGCGTGTTGGATTCACGGATCAGGGGAACTTGCGAAATGTCAATCGTGCCGCATGCTGGAATGTCTTTTGTTTCTTCGTGCCACCGTCGAAAGAATTCCTGCATAAAGTGATTCACCTTGCCCAGCCGCGACAGCCGGCCGAGGTTACGCAGGTACATCGATTGGTGACACATACGCCCCTGCATAAAAATGAATCCGGTGATCGACCAGTAGACGAGGTAGTCCCACAAGATCTTGACCGGCATCACCGTCGGATTGCCGAAGATGCAGTACTGATCGAAGTAGGCGGTGGACGTTCCGTAATAAAACCGTTTGTAGATCCGGTCGTAGGAAAAGGCTCGCGTGCCGAGAAGAAAACCCTTGCCGCTCAGGTCGCGGCGGATCAGGTCGGTGAGAAAGGTATTGGAGAAGGCGATAAAGTCGCTGCCGGGCGAGTAGAACGGATCATGGAAGAAACCGGCTTCGCCCGTGATACCCCAGCGGTCGCCCGAAAACACGCGTTCACATTCCACTGCGTAGTGCTTGATCGCGCGAAAATCCTGCAAGTCATCGATGTGCTCGCGAACGGCGTCGGCACACTGCGGTTCGTGCCGGTCCAGCCAGGCCAAGGCCTTGTCGAAGGAATTGAAATCTGAAAGTGAATGGAACTCCTCGGCCGCCACAATACCCATGCTGGTCGAGCCGGAGGCCAGCGGGATCAGCCACACCCAGTAGCCCTGGCCCATCAGGTGATTGGTGCTGTACCAGCGGCCGGTTCTGCCGTGATGGCCTTCCTGCCATTGCTCGTTGTCGGACCAGTCGTCGACCTTGATATGTTTGCCGAATCGGAACCAGGCGGCATTGCCGATATGGGGCGAGGCCTTTTGCATTCCCAGCTGGCGTTTCAAAAAGGCCCGGCGTCCACTGGCATCAACCACCCAGCGTGACGTGACGGTTTGCGGCTGCCGATCGATTTCGTAACTGACCTGGTGACCGCTGCGTCGATCGCCGAGCTGGATCTCCTTGATATTGGCGCGATCGATGAACTGGATATCGTGTTTCAGGCAAAGATCTGCCAGGTGATTTTCGAATCGTCCGCGATCCAGCTGGTAACTGGGGCAGGGTGCATAGCGTTTGCCGCCCAGTTCCAGACGGTCTTCGATGCGGGAATTGTCTCCGGCCGGGAAAAAGAATCGCAGGCCCAGTTTAGGCAACTGATATTCCTGGATGTGTTCTTTCAGTCCCAGCATCTCGCCGAAATAGTACGCAGCCACTTCCACCGTCGACTCGCCGACCTTGAAGGCCGCTTCCGGTACGGGATGTTGGCGCTTTTCCAGCACCAGAATCGTGGCATCGGGCAATTGTTGCCGGCATTGCAGAGCCAGCGACAATCCGGCCAGCCCGCCTCCCAGCACCGTAACGTCATTCCAGTGGTTTTTCATGCGCGTCCTGTCGCCGGATATCCCTAAATGTTGAGCATTTCAAAAACCCGCCCCAGTCGCTGTTCGCTGGCCGCTTGCCTGGGAATCTCAGTAGTGATTTGCGGCCGGGTGCGTTGTACGCGATCCGTAATTTCAAGCATCAGATCGCGAATCAGTTCCACGTTGTCGCGGAAGCGTGCCTTGAGAGCCGGATCATCGAGTGGCTCCTTCAGTTCCGCGTTGAGCCGTGTCATGATTTCGATCTCGTTCTGATCCACAAACGCAGCGCCGGCATTGACGGTCGGATCGACGGCATGCCACTCACGAAAGAACTCCTGCATCTTGAGGTTCATATCGCGAATTTCCTCAACGCCTTTGGCAACTGACTGAATAAAGCTTACGTCGGTCAGCTTTCCGCGAAAGTACAGCAGGGCAGGGAAGCCCCAGTAAACCGCGTAATCCCACACGAACTTCAACGCCATAATTCTCGGATTGCCGAACAGCGGGTACTGATCGCGATAGGTCAGAAGGTTGTTCTGGAACAGCGTAAGAAAGACGCTCTGCAACGTCGGGGCCAGTTGTCCAATCGGGCGACCTGCCAGATCCTCCTCAATCAACTTGCCGACCATCGTATTGCCAATCGCGATGAAGTCGCTGCCCGGCGAGTAGAACGGGTCCAGAAATGCCGCGGCCTCGCCCACCAGCCCCCAGCGATCTGCTGAAAACACTTGCCGTGCACCGCGTGACATTTTTTTGATGGCCAGAAAATCCTGCATCTTCTCGCGGTGCGGATTGATGGCGGCGGCACATTCCGGTTCATGTTTCTCCAGCCACGCCAGCGCCTTGTCAAAGCTGTTGATTTCCTGCAGGGCATGAATTCTCGGATCGGCCACAATGCCAATGCTGGTCGAGCCCGTGGCCAGCGGAATCAGCCACACCCAGTATCCTGGACCCATCAGATGGTTGGTGCTGAGCCAGCGACGCGGTACCTTGCCGGTTAGTGACTTCCAGCGCGAATCGTCACACCAGCCATCGATCTGAATCGCGGCATCAATGCGGAACCAAACAGCGTTGATGTCGTGATGCAGATCCACGGTCAGATCAAGTTTGCGCTTTAGAAAGCTCGCGCGACCACTGGCATCGACAATCCAGCTTGACTGGATGGTTTGTTGCCGGCCATTTTGCAGGTAGGTCACGGAGTGTTCGGTGGGCCGGGTGCCATCGTGCGAAGAATCCAGATTCACTTGCCGTACCCGGGCACCGCTGATCACGCTGGCTCCCATCTCGCTGGCCGATTCAGCCAGAAAGTTCTCCAGCCTGCCCCGATCGACCTGATAACTGGGCGCCGCAAAGAACTCGCTGCCGCCGACTTCGGTGCCCTCGGCCAGCGACTGCCACGCATCCTTGAAGAAGAAACGCAGTCCAAACTTGGGCAGCTGTTGATCGGTCAGGTGTTTCTTGAGCTGCAGTTCCTCGCCGAAATAGTGCGCTCCGATCTCAACCGTGGACTCGCCGACCTTGTGCGCCGCCTCCATTACCGGAAACGTACGCTTCTCGATCACGGCAATTCGCGTGTCAGGTCGCTTCATCAACAGTTGCCGTGCCAGAGTCAATCCGGCCAGGCCTCCGCCGAGAATCGTGACGTCGTATTGGTTAGCGGTGATCATATATGACGTGTTGTTGAACTCTCTCGATTGCAAATTGAAAAATGCATATTGCAAATTGCAAATTGTCTACTCGAAATCTCCATGACTTCGACATTCGACATTCCTTGTTCGACATTCGACATTCCTGTCCGGCTCAGCCGCCCTGCGGCACCCCCGATTGATCGGTATCCGCGACCTCTCCCCGAAAGGGCAAGGCTAACTCTTGACCGTTTCCTTTTGCTCCTCGACATAATCCGCGATTTCGGTGATCCAGTAACGCTTTTTCTGGAAAGGATAAGGTGGCAGGCTAACAGGTTGGTGATGAGCGGGACCGCTGACACCGTGAAAGTCGGGGGTTACACCGCTGACGTACAACTCGGCAAGTCGTGCCAGCAACGCGTCGCGAGAGGCCTGATCGGGACTGATTTCCAGCACGCTATCGCTGTTCACGCCGGTCAGCGTCTGCCTGGCCGCGGACTCGGCGTCCGTCGCCTCGCAATGCTCGCGCCAGTAACTGCCACCCAGCGAACGGTGCACCGGAACCACATCTCCACTGACACTGCACACCAATGGAATGCTCGGCGGATAGTAATTGAACTGGTCCGCGAATCTTTCAAACGCGTCGAGCGTCATGTCGCCGGAAAGCACCCGGCCACGTCTTACGATCAGCATCAACGCATCCTTGAAGCACAGCACTCCCGCGCAACAAGCCGCCACGTAATGACCGATTCCGAATCCCAGTAAGGCATCGGGCTCCACGCCCCATGATTTCCAGAGTTTTGCCAGTCCCGATTGCAGCACGAACGTGAGCACGTCATGGCATTCACCGGAATCCGATTCGATCGCTCCGGTCAGCCATTCCTGCAGGGCTAGATTCTCCTCCCCGGCCTGACGGGCGTCATCGGCAAGTCTTTCGTCGTACTTTCGGATCATCTCGCGAAATACGGGTTCGGAGTTGAACAGTTCCTGCGCCGCAGCCAGGCTTGATGAAGCGCAGCGAGGGAAAACCCACGCCAATTTTGGCGTGCCCGTCACCGTGCCCGTCACGATGCCGGGCGACAAATCAGCCGCATGTCCATTGCCCGCGGCACGGCCGTTTCCATTTCCATCAAATCCCGTCTGTGCGACGAAACGGGCAAGTTGCTGCAGGGCATCATCGCGACTGTTGACGGTCATGGCGACCCGGTGTTCATGATGACGCCGCCCGACACCTGTCGTATAGCAAATATCAGCAAGGTCGATCTGCGGGTGTTTGTCGATGAACCGATGATACTTGCGGGCCAGATCTCCGAGTGCCTGTTGGTTACGGGCACTTAACACCAGTAACTGTGTGCCGGGTTCAGCTGCTTCATCCGGCGACTTTATGGTGAGTGGTTCGGCACTCAACACAACATGGGCGTTGGTTCCCACCAGGCCGAGCGCTGTAACGCCTGCAATGCGCTGATCTGATTGCGGCCACGCCGTTGGCTCGCGTACAACCTCGACCGGCAAACGGCTCCACGGAATATGCGGACTCGGTTGTTCAAAGTGCGCTTGCGGAGGGATCACACCGTGATGCATAGCCAGCACGGTCTTGATCAAGCCGGAAACACCACCGGCCGCTTCCAGGTGAGAAATGTTGGCTTTGACTGACCCAACCAGCAGCGGTTGATCGGGAGTACGGCCTTGTCCGTAGACCGATGCTGCCGCACCCAGTTCCATGGGGTCTCCGTATTCGGTTCCGGTGCCGTGAGCTTCCAGGTATTGCACCTGCGATGGAGCAATACCGGCGTCCTGCAACGCAGCATGGATGACGCGCGTCTGTGATTTGCTGTTAGGCGCCGTGATGCCGCTGGTAAATCCGTTATGTACGACTGCGCCGCCGCGCACGACGGCCATAATCCGGTCGCCATCGCGCTCGGCGTCGCTTAACCGTTTCAAAACCACGACCCCGCAACCTTCGCCGCGTCCGAAGCCGTTCGCTTCGGCCGAGAAGGACTTGCAACGCCCGTCGGGAGCCAGCAATCCGGCCTGCGACATGAGCAGTGAATTAACCGGCGCAAGAATCGCATTGACTCCTCCGGCCAGCGCCAGATTGCAATTGCCTTCCTGCAGACTGCGCACGGCCTGAATCAGCGCCACCAGCGAACTGCTGCTGGCCGTATCCACTGCCACGCTGGGACCTTCAAATCCGAATACATAACTGATACGCCCCACGCCAGCGCTGTGGGAAAGCCCGGCTCCCTGAAAAGCCTTGATGACCTGGTCGTCGTCCAGTGTCGGCAGAAATGCATAGTCTTGACCCATAATGCCCATGAACACGCCGACATTCGAATCAGCCAGTGGCCAGGGTGCGATGCCGGCGTCTTCCAGAGCCCGGTAACTGTTCTCCAGCAGCATGCGATGCTGCGGATCGATCCAGCAGGCTTCCTGATCGGAGATATTGAAGAAGGCCGCATCAAAGTCGGCGATGTCAGCCAGAAATCCGCCTTCGCGGCAATACATCTTGCCCGGTTCCCGATCCGCACTATAGAAACGCTCCACGTCCCAGCGATCCTCGGGAATCTCGCAGACCGCATCGACGCCATTGAGGATGTTGTGCCAGAACTCGTGGATATCCCGAGCACCGGGAAAGCGGCAACTCATGCCGACAATCGCCACATCCTCGCGAGCCTCCGCACGTTTCCCGGTCATTGTGCTCGCGGGCGCGGTCTCCGCAGTGGTTTGATCGGGTGCAGCACTGCTGATCAGTTCCAGCACATGATCCGAGATGGCATCGATCGTGGGATGGTCGAACAACATCGTTGGTCCAACGGCAAAGTCCTCGCCCAGCAGCTGCTGCAATCGAGTGCCAAACTCAACCGCCATCAGCGAATCGAGCCCCATTTCGATCAGCGGCCGGTCTGTCTCGGGCGCATCGGCGGTCGACAGAATGACTTGCAGTTCGTTTTGAATCGTTTGCACCAGGAGTTCCCGCTGCGCCGGCCCGGCCAATTGCCTGAGCTTGTTGACCAGCTCGGAATCGCCGCGTGGCCCGCGCGCTTTTGCGGGGGCCACCAGTTCGAGCAATGGAGTTGACTCGCCACCTGATCCCATACGCAAACGACGCCAGTCGACATCCATGACGGTCGACTGGACTACGTGGGCGGCGAGGATGCGCTCCAGTGCTTCGTGGGCTTCGGAAATTCCCAACGGCGTAATGCCTTGCAGAGCCAGTCGTTTCAGGATTCGCTGGTCGTCGGCCATGCCTGCGGACCACGGTCCCCAATTGATACTCGTCGCCGGCAGCCCCATGGCCCGACGGTGCCAGGCCAGCCCATCCAGAAACGCGTTGGCCGTGGCATAGTTGCTCTGACCGGGCGACCCCAGCACACTGGCGGCTGACGAGTACAGCACAAAAAAGTCGAGATCCCGTTCCCGCGTGAATTCGTGCAGGAGTTCAGCGCCGAATGCCTTGGGTGCGAGGACTTCTTCAAAGCGCTGCCAATTCTGATCGGCCAGCAATCCGTCATCCAGTACTCCCGCCGCGTGGATGACCCCTGCCAGCGGTTTCAGGTCCGCTCCAAATCGATCGAACAACGTGGCGACTTCGCCACGATCACTCAGGTCGCAGCCCTGCACCACGATCTCGCATCCCGTTTCCTCAATCGACTCCAAAAACTCGCGTGTCGCTTCATCGGGCGAACGACGCGACACCAGAACCATCTGTCGGGCGCCACGGTCGGCCAGCCAGCACGCTGCGTGCCGCCCCAGCACACCCAAACCTCCGGTGATCAGGTAGCTGGATTCAGGTTTGGTCTTGATGCCTTCTGGTTTGGTCTGGCCAACGTCAAACTGCTTCATCCGTGGCACCAGCAGTTTTGCTTCACGCACGGCAAACTGGCTGTCGCGGGTTTCGGTGAGCAATACTTCCCTGACGATGTCGACGGTCGCGGCTGATGCCGACTCCGTTGACGAAATGTCGATCAGCCGGCAGCGCAACTCGGGACGCTCAGCCCCGATCACACGGCCCAGCCCCCAAAACTGGCTGTGACGCGGATTAACCGTGCAGGATTCGCCGGGCGACCCTGCCTCTACCGCGTCGGAGGTCACCATTTGCAGTCCGCACTCGAGCTTGCGCTGACCGTGCTGCGGAAACGTTGCCAACAATTTCAACAGACTGCTGCAGCTGTTTTTTGTCGGCGACAAAGCCTCCACTGATTCCCTCGTGGAAACTCCGTGGTCGCCGAATACCCAGGCGATCCCATCAACGGAATCGGCTTCGCCAGAAGACAACGAGTCGAACAGCTGTTGCCAGTTGCCGGAGGACTCGCCACACATGACGAAGTGCTTTGCCGAAATCCGCTGGAACTCAGCCTCGGGCTGCAAGTCCAGCGTGATGACTTCCTGACCCTGTTGGGAAAGTGATTGCGTCAATTGGGCCGCGCAAGTTTTTACTGATCCCTGGCTCTCATTGACGATCAGCCAACGCCGCTTCTGCTCATCTCCGGCAGGCAGACGGAACTCCTGCCACGCAAGTTCGTAAATCAATTGACCGGACCCGCCGCCACTCATTTGTCGCAACG
>CAMYKF010000751.1 GCA_947258905.1 uncultured Pirellulaceae bacterium
TTGCCTGCGTCAAACCAGGCCAGTCGGCCAGGCCGACTGGACTTTTCTTAACGGGGCGGCAGTCCTCAAGACAGCACTGGCCGCGCCGGACCTGATGGACCATCTGCTGCAGCTGGAAGCCCGTGCCGGACGCGACCGCACACGCGATGCCGGCAACCGGCCACTGGATCTCGACATTTTGCTGTACGACAACCTGTCGCTGTCCACCAGCGGATTGACGATCCCGCACCCGCGCATGTCGTTTCGCCGTTTCGTCCTGGAACCGGCGGCGGAAATCGCGTCTGACTGGCAACATCCGCTGCTCAAAGCCGACATCGGACAACTGCTGTCACACCTCAATCGACAGCCCAATGTGGTCAGCGTGATCGCGTCCCCGGACTGCATTCGCAATGTGCTGGAGCAAAAGCAGCGTGGGCCATCGGTCAGGTGGCAACATCTATCGTGCCCGGCAGACCTGGATGAAGCGACCATTACCCGTGACACGCAAGGCGACCACTGGATAGTGCTTTTGACCAGTCAGCAGGACGCGTATCCCGCAATCGCGCCGGTCACCAAATTGTTCATCACTTGCCAGCCCGGCGGTGTCGTTGACCGCTGGCACGGCCCGCTGTGGGATGTGTCAAAGGAGCCGCAGGAGTCGGACACCGATCCGGCGGCTATTCTGGTCGATCAGGTAATGACGGCTATTGCGTCCATGCAGCCTGTTAATGGAGCAAGTGACCGGGATGCTTTGTCGTCGGGGTAGTTTTCTTCGCTCTCGCCCGAATTGCACGCTACAATCGAAAAACACTTGCGTTATGGTTGGGTACCATGAAGATTCTGTTGGTCAGCAGCGAAGTTGTTCCGTTTGCCAAAACGGGAGGTTTGGCGGACGTATGCGGTGCTCTGCCCATTGCCCTGCGTCGCGCCGGTCACGAGGTGGCCGTGTTCATGCCAGCCTACCGGGTTGCTCGCGAAGCGGGATTGCCGATTAAGGAAACCGACGTTCGGCTGGATGTGCCGGTGGGCGGGCACATGGTTTCCGGGCGGCTGCTGAAAAGCCAGCTGCCCGACAGCGATGTGGTGCTGTATCTGGCTGGCCAGGACGAGTTTTTTGATCGCCCCGGTCTGTATCAGCACGAGGGCCACGATTACGCCGACAATTGTGCCCGCTTTGTGTTCTTCTCCCGGTTTGTGCTGGAGTCCCTGACCGAACTTGGCTGGTTCCCGGACCTGGTGCACTGCAATGACTGGCACACCGGACTGATTCCCGCCTACCTGAAGACCGTGTATGCGGAGCGTGAGCCATGGGGTCATATTCCCAGCCTGATGACGATTCACAATCTGGCTTATCAGGGTAATTTTCCCGCCGACCAGATGACGCTGACTGGTGTGGACTGGAAACACTTCAACTGGCAGCAGATGGAATTCCATGATCATCTGAATCTTCTGAAAACAGGCGTCGTGTTTGCAGACGCCGTCAGCACGGTCAGTCCCCGGTATGCACTGGAAATACAGACACCCGAACAAGGGCATGGTCTGGATGCCGTGTTGCGATCACGAGCCAACAATTTGTCGGGGGTACTAAACGGGATCGACACGGCCGTCTGGAATCCGCAAACCGATCGGCACATTGCCGCGAACTATGACGCGGACTCGTGGACCGAGGGCAAGGCCGCGTGCAAGGCTGACTTGCAGCAGCGGCTGGGCATGGCTGCAAATACTGACACGCCTTTGATCGGAATCATTGGGCGATTGACGGCGCAAAAGGGCTGGGAGTTGATTCTCGAGGTCATGCAACGCTGGCTGGGCCAGCTAGGCGTGCAATGGGCCGTGCTGGGAACAGGTGATGCCCGAGTTCAATCGGCGTTGCAAAACCTCAAGTCCCGCTTTCCGGATCAGTTGGGACTGGAACTGGGTTTTTCCGATCCGCTGGCCCACCAGATCGAGGCGGGCGCCGACATTTTTCTGATGCCCAGTCGATTTGAGCCGTGCGGGCTGAACCAGCAATACAGCATGCAATACGGGACCGTGCCGGTGGTTCACGCCACGGGTGGACTGGCCGACACCGTTGTCGACCTCAGCCAATCGACGCTGGGCAGCGGCAAGGCCAATGGATTCAGTTTCGATCATTACGACGCAGGCGCTCTGGATCACGCCCTGATGCGCTGCGTCAACACGATGATCCATGACAAGCAGATCTGGCGTCAGTTGATCGGGACGGGGATGCGACATGACTGGTCATGGTCGGCCAGCGCGGACAGGTACGTTCAGCTGTACGAGTCGATTCGGCAGACTCGCGGTGCACCGCCTCAACCCGCGTGAGGTCATTCGATGTCTGACCTGCGCTACGATCCAGTCTTCTGTCAGTGGTGCGTGATCGCCGAAAGCCGGCAGTCCAGACCTTTTGAGTTCCAGGAGATTGTTCAGCGGCGCGCGGGCATCGACTGCCCGTTTTGCGCCGGCAACGAATCGGTAACCCCGCCGCCGATCGCTGTATCGCCCGACTCCGCGAGCGGTGATCCCGCCAACCCGTCCTGGCTGGTGCGTGTCGTGCCCAACAAGTATCCGGCGCTGGATAGCACATTGGCCATTATCGATCAGCAGGATCCGCAAAGGTCGACGCCCGGCGCAGGTCACCAGGAAGTCATCGTGCTCTCGCCGCGACACGTCGTTAGTCTCAGCGGTCTCAGTGACGACGAACTGTTTACCAGCTTTCGAGTGTTTCAGGAACGATTGCGGGTACACAACCAGTCGCCTGCGATCCGTCATGTCTGTATCTTTATGAACTGCCGTCCGCCGGCCGGAGCTTCGATCGAGCACGCGCACGTGCAGCTGATTTCCTCGCCCGTGTGCACCGATCAGGTTCGACAGCGAGTGCAACGCATGACCACGCCGACGGATTCCGGCGACACGTTGTGGCAGGAATTGCTGACCCTTGAGATGGCGGAAACCACCCGCATGATCCAGTGCTCCGGGGGATACCTGGTGTATTGTCCGTTTGCCAGTCGCTATTCGAACCAGATTCGCATCGCACCGCGGACCACCCATTCCTTTGCCGATTTGCCCCCCGATTCGCGCGATGAACTGGCGCTGTTGTGCCGCAAGTGGATTGACGGCATCGAACGCTGTCTGGACGACATCGCCTGGAACCTGATATTTCAGCTTCCCCCGACGGATGTGCCGGATGCTCCCTGGTTCGTTGATCTGGTTCCCCGTTATCCGCAATCGGCGGGTTTCGAACTGGCTACCGACTGCTGGGTCAATCCAGTTTCGCCAGAGACCGCTGCCGACCAATTCCGCAAATTTGAACAGGGTCAATCGGTCAGCTAGTGTGACGGGGCGGAATTGTGGTTGCATCAGCCGTCTTGTCGCGTAGCATTGCCACGAGTGCCGCGTTGCACGGTGCTGCGTATTCCCGAAAGAGCCTCGATGTCCGAGCCCCATATTCGACTTTGCCTGTTGCTGCACAACCACCAGCCGGTGGGTAATTTCGATGATGTCATCGAGGACGCGTACCAGGACAGTTACAAGCCGTTTCTGGATATGCTGGAAGAGTATCCCTCGATTCCCATCGGTTTGCACACCAGTGGTCCGTTGCTGATCTGGCTGGAACAGCATCACCCGGAGTACCTGGATCGCATCAAGCAACGGGTGTCCGAGGAGCGGATCGAGATTATTGGCGGCGCCTTGTACGAACCGATTCTGACGATGATTCCGGCGCGTGACCGGCGGGAACAGATTCGCCGATTCAGCAAGCGGCTGGAAGAACGTTTCGACACCAGTGTCCGCGGCATGTGGGTACCCGAACGGGTCTGGGAAGCGAGTCTGGTCAGTGATCTGGCACGTGCCGGCATCAAATACACGGTGCTCGATGATTTCCACTTTCGCTGCGCCGGTCTGGCCCATGACGGATTGCAAGGCGATTACGTCAGCGAAGATCAGGGACACACGTTGCGGATCTTCCCCGGCAGCGAGCAATTGAGATACACAATTCCCTTCAAGGAGCCAGCTCAAACCATCCAGTACCTGCAGGAAATCGCCACTGCCCGCCCGGGGTCGACCATCGTGTTTGCAGATGATGGCGAGAAGTTTGGAACATGGCCTGATACAAAGGAACACGTTTACGACAACGGCTGGTTGCGGGAATTCCTCGACGCCCTGGTCGCCAATCAGGACTGGTTGCAATGCACAACGCTCCGCGAAACCGTTAGCCAGACGGTGCCACAGGGCAGGATCTTCTTGCCCGCCGCCAGCTATCGGGAAATGACCGAATGGTCCTTGCCTGTCGAGCGACAAACGGAATACGCATCACTGGCCAGCGAAATGGCAACCGATTGGCGCTGGCCGCGGATTCGCAAGTTCATTCGCGGCGGATTCTGGCGCAACTTTAAAACCAAATACCCGGAAACCAGCGAGATGTATGCGCGGATGATGCATGTCAGCCGGCGTATCGCCAGTCTGGAACACCTTAGCCACGTCGATAGCAATTTACTGGAACAGGCCCGCGATCATCTGTATCAGGGCCAGTGCAATTGTGCCTACTGGCACGGTGCCTTTGGCGGGGTCTACCTGCCTCACCTGCGACAGGCCGTATACCAGAACCTGATCCTGGCCGACAATTTGATCGATCAGGCCAGCCGCCAGCTCGATCCGGCGATCGAAGCCACGGATTACAACTTCGATCTGTCGGCCGAAATCCGCATGGCCAATTCGCATTTGATTGGCTGGTTCCAGCCGGCCTGCGGCGGGCATCTGTACGAACTGGACATCCGCTCGATTGGCCACAACCTGCTGGCCACCATGGACCGTCGACCCGAAGCCTATCACGAACAGGTACGACGCGGCGCCCACACAGCCGATGACGAGACCGCCAGCATTCACGACCGCGTGATCTTCAAGCAGGAAGGCCTGGATCAAATGCTGATCTATGACCATACGCCCTGCAAAAGTCTGGTCGATCACTTTTTTGCACGCAATGTGACTCGTCAGGAGTTGATGGCGGGCAAGGCTGCGGAACTGGGAGATTTCGTCTGTGGTGTGTACCAGTCGAAGGTCCGCCGCAGTCCGCAACGCAACCAGGTGCTGATGACCCGTGATGGTCAGGTAGATGGGCGACCGGTCAAAATTACCAAGGGCGTTACGCTGGGCGCCGACGAAACGACGCTGGAAATCGCCTACCTGCTGGAAGGCTTGCCGCCAGACGAAGAGTTACGATTCGGAATCGAATTTCATTTCGCCGGCCTGGCGGTGGACCAGGCGGACCGCTACTTTGCCGATGACGCCGGCCAGTCACTGGGTCAGCTGAGCGAGTCGCTGGAACTTGCGGATTGTCGTGCAGTTACGCTGAGCGATCGCTGGCTGAAGCTGGATGCCCGATTGGGATGGGATCGGCCCGCCACGCTGTGGACCTGGCCAATCGGCACGGTGAGCGGATCGGAATCGGGTTTTGAGCTGGTGCAACAGTCGGTACGCGTGCAACCGCACTGGCTGGTCCGCGGGGACGCCAATGGCCGCTGGGTCGTCAAACTGGAAATGGCGATCACGACGGGCCAGGCGGACGAATCCAGCGCTGCCAGTGAAGAGGCCAGTGCGAAGGCTTCGTCCTGAAGCGTTGCAGCTCTTTTTTGGCACCTGACTGGAGGTGGTTTCAAAACGACAGGCGAGTCGCGGCACGCCGGGACTCGTTTTGCTGTGTTGTCTCGGTCTCGGAGAGACCGAGCTACCGTAGACTTGGGATAGCGAACGATCATCGTCAATTCTCTCACGAGATTGGCTACTCGCGCGCCAGCACCTGGCATTCGATGTACGACGAATGTTCGAGCGAGTGGTGAACACGATGCGTGGCCGGCATAAAGTCTGCAGCATCGGCCTTGAAGATGTTCTCCACAAACGTCTGTGGATTGCGGTCGATCAGCGGGAACCAGCTGCTTTGCACGTGAATCATGATCCGGTGACCGGGCTTGAACGTGTGATACACGTCTTGCAAGGGCACGGTCACTTCGGTGACTTCGTCAGGCACGAACGGTTCGGGCGTCTCAAATCCGTTGCGAAAACGGGCCCGGATCACTTCGCTGCGCACCATTTGCTGGTAACCGCGAATGTCCACTCCCCGACCAGCATACGGATAGCTGGTTCCCTCGTCCGGGAACACATCGATCAGCTTGACGATCCAGTCGGCATCGGTGCCTGACACTGAAACTTTCAGGTGCGCGTTGATGGGCCCGGCCAGCGTCACGGGCTCGGTCAGCGGTTCGGACTGGAATACCAGCACGTCGTCTCGCGTCGAGGCAAATCTCTGATCATCTGTCATGTAGGGACGTGGCGTAAAACGGATTTGCATATCCGACATTTGGCGATAGGGCACGGGATTAGCTGGATCGCTGACAAACTCGGTGTATTCGTCGGCAGACGCATCGGTGACCGGCATGGGACTGAGTCTTTTATCGTCGTGCAGGTAGGCGCGAACCGGTTGCGCCGCGGCCGGTGGCCACTGTTCAAACGTACTCCATTCACCTTTGCCCGTGTCAAACATCAAGGCCTCGAATCCCGGTTGCGAGCCATCGTCCTTGAGGAAGTGCCGAAAGAACGGAGCTTCGATATCACGTTGATAGGCCGCGGCAATCTGGTCGCCAAACACAATATTGCCAACTTGCGTCCTCGCCAGCGGACTGGCCCAGCCGCCATGACTGAACGGGCCCATGACCAGCACGTTGAAGGTATCCGGATTATTCTTTTCGATCGCCCGGTAAATGTTCAGCGGCCCGTACAGATCCTCGGCGTCGAACCAGCCGCCAACGGTCATCACGTTGGTGCGGATGTTTTTGAGATGCGGCAGGATATTGCGTTTTTGCCAGAACTCGTCGTAGTTGGGATGCTCGATGAGTTGATGCCAGAAGAAATTGTCATTGCCGATGTACTGGCTGGAATTACTGAGCGGTCCCAGATTCAGGTAGAAGTCGTAGGCGTTGCCCCTCGGACGTGGATTCATCCGCGGCACCCAGTTCCGGGTGGTGGCACCGTTGTGCTGGTGACCAAAAGTGGATGTCGCCGTCCAGTACATCAGCACAAACGCGCCCTGGTGATGGAAATCATCGAAGTAAAAATCGGCGATGGGTGCCTGCGGAGAGGCGGCGACCAGCGCCGGATGGGCTTCCGGCAACGCAGCAGCTGAATAAAACCCCGGGTAGGAGATACCGGTGATCCCTACCTTGCCATTGTGTCCCTGCAAGTTGGCCAGCAGCCATTCGATCGTGTCGTATGTGTCGGAGCTTTCATCGACTTCGCTGTCTCCGGCAACGTGCGGCCGCATGTTGTCAAAAGCACCGTCACTGTTCCAGCGACCCCGCACGTCCTGCTTGACGAAGATGTAGCCATCGCGTTCCATCCAGCCCGACGGGCCAATTCGCTGTGCCATGTCGGTACCGTAGGGGCGGCAGCTATAGGGCGTTCGATTCAATACAATGGGATGCGCGCGGCTCCGATCTCGCGGCTGGTAGATCGTGGTATGCAAATGGACTCCGTCCCGCATCGGTATCCGGTACTCGGCCTTCGTGTAGTTGTTAAGGATGAACGTCTGCCGGTCCTGCTGGCCGTGCAGACGGGCGGTGGAGAAACACAGGGCCAGCAGGCAACCGGCCATCATCAGTTTGTTGAGCTTGCTCATCATGTTTGCTTGCAGTGAGAAACAGAACCGTTCCATGATGGTCACGGGTCTGTTCGGTTTACACGTCGTCGACCAGGAACAGTGTGGCCGGGCTCGATCCGGCCGTGCTTGCCTTGTGCGGTTGGCCCCGTGAAATCAGCATGGCATCGCCCTCGCCAAAGGACAGCACGCCGTCGCCAAACTCGACTTCCACGGCTCCCGCAATCACATAACCTGTGTGCCCGCGCTGGCACCATTCTTGCTCGCGAAATCCCGGCTGCAGTTCCAGTAACCGCACGCGTTTTTCGCCGTCGTCAATCAGTTTTTGTCGGGCAAGATCGCCAAAGTCTTGCCAGGGTATTTCGGAAAATCGTTC
>CAMYKF010000752.1 GCA_947258905.1 uncultured Pirellulaceae bacterium
ATTTCAATGCTACGACCCACTGCGATTCAGTCAACTGGTTTCTCAAGCATTCCGGGTTGCGTGACACGCGTGTGGGATTCGGGCTGCAGGACTCGTGGCCGGCCGGCCGCTGGCCGTTTATGGTTTGCATCGACCATGTGTTTGTCAGCGATCTTGTCCATGTGCACAGCCGCCAGACCGAACGTCGCGTTGGTTCCGACCATTTGCCCGTGCTGGTCGAGTTGTCATTCGGCCGTCATCCTCGCACGCGGGATTAACCCGTCCCGGCGGTCGACTCTTGCAATTCTCAGGCTGCCTGGCGGTCAGCCAGTGCATCGCCTCGAGCGGCCATAGCACGGCCGCAGGCCTCGACGACCTCGTCAACGGCAATGGTTTGCATCGCCTGGTTGCCGGCGTTGCGTCTTTCTCGGCAGGTGCCGGAATGGTAACGGTTTTGCAAGGCGTAATGCTGTGGCCCCCAGGCACCGGAATCCTGGGGGCGGGTGGGCCCATACAAACCCACGCAAGTCGTCCCGACAGACGCCGCGAGGTGCAACGGTCCGGTGTCACAACCGACGAACAGGCTGGAGCGGGCCAGCAGGGCAGCCAGTTGGGGCAGGCTGGTTCGCGGTGCCAGGCAGGCGGCACCTCGGGAGAGACGCACGATGTCCGCGGACATGGCCGCTTCCGTGTCACCGGCCCACGTGACCACCGATGGTGTATCGAATTGGTCCAGCAGGCGTGCCGCGACCTCGGCAAACCGATCGGTCTCCCAGCGTTTGGATGCCCAGCTCGCGCCCGGATTAATGACGATCCAGTTGCGTTCTGCAAGGCCCGCCGTGCACAGAAAATCGGCCGCGAATGCGCGGGCTGATTCGGATACGGGCAAATTGAACTGCGGTTTGTCGACCGTGATGTCCAGTCCGTTTAACAGTTCCAGCGAGCGGTCGGCCAGATGATCCGACGACACTTCGACCAGTCGATTGTTGAACCAGTGCGAAAGTTCGCGAGCGTGTTGACCGCCAAATCCGACTCGCACCCTGGCGGCAGACAACCAGCCCAACATTGAACTTTTGCAAATACTTTGCGGATCCACCACGATATCGAAACGTCGTTTTTTCAGTTCATGTCGCAAATGCAGGATCGTCCGCGGGCGTTTGAGCCAGCCTTTGGGTACCGTGATGATTTCGTCGATCTCAGGATGAATGTCCAGCAGATCCGGAGTCGGGCGTTCCATTGCCCAGGCGATCCACGCCGTGGGCCAGCGGCGGCGTAACGCATGCAGCATTGGCAAGGTAAGGATGCAATCGCCGATGTGACTGAGTCGGCAGATCAGAATTCGGGGGGCAACGGATTGCTTTGTAGACACGGTTGGACTCCATTCCAGAAAAACCCGGACCGCGGGCCATGCGAGCGATCATCATAAAGGCGCGCAGCGATACGGCTAATAGCGATGTCGGTTCGGCGGCGTCGCTAGCGATCAATCCCGCCGTTCATCATCGTCCAGCGAGAACTCGATGTTGGGTTGACGTGGCAAATCCCTGCCGCCGCCCTGACCGCGCAAATCCAGGCGATCGGCGACTTCCTCGCTGGTGGGCAATTCATCCAGCGTGTTGGGGATTCCGGCTCGATAATCAATGACCGGCTGCAGCACAAAATCGGCCGGCAGGGCATCCTCGCCGGCCGCTTCACGCACCACCATATAGGTTTCGATAACCGTGACGATATCATCGAGCATTGGCCCGAGACGCAACTGTGGATACTCTTCCATAATGCCGGCCCATGAGTTGAACGCCTCATCAAACTTTTGAATTGATCCGGGGTTTAGCTTCTTGTCGCTCGAGACCGGGTCACGGGAATAGTATTCGTCGAAGATGGAACGCCCGCGCAGTTCCATGGCATCGAACTCGGCTTGCCGTGCCAACAGGCCCTCATCGCTGCCTTCCACCATCGTCTGGTATTTCCAGTGCTCGTAATTGATCGTGCCGCGGAAATGGTCGCCCATCGAGATTTTGATTGTTTCTTCCGCGAGATTCTGCATGATCACGTCGGCTTTCTGGCGATCGGCAGCCGGCACGGACATCAATACCTGTATGTCGACACCGCTGTCGCCCTGGTACAGGTCCCGGTCAATCAGCCGCATGCGGTCGAATTCCTCGTCACTGAGTGAATCGATCGGCCGATCGAGTAACGCCCGGTCTTCCGGCGTATAGGTGGCGAGTTTTTCCGAAAGCAGGTTTTGCCGCACACCGGGTGCCATTTCATCCAGCCGACGGCGGTATTCCTGGACCTTGACCAGTGAATCGGTGAGGCTTTCCAGTGTCACGTCCAGTTGTTCCACGGCGGTGATGGGACGTCGTCCGTATTCCAGCCATTCGCGGTGCGCACGTTCCCAGTTGGATCGGGCAAACTCGTCGGATCGAAACTCCGAATGCATGGACAATCCCATATTGCGGAGTTGCGCGGGTTTGTACTGGTAGAACAACATGTCCTTGCGGTATTTGGGGACGGGCGAGCCGTCGACTCCGGTTTCCACCATCCGCAACGACCGGTCGTACCATTCATAGGCCAGCAACCAGTGATCGGGGCCGTAGGGCGTATCGATGTTGCCGATATCCACATAGCGGCTCATTTCCTCATGGAACTGGTCGTCATTGCGAAACAGACTGCGGTACTGCACGCGTTCGTCGGCGGTGCCGAACTTGTTACCACAAAAGAAACCCAGCGAATCGATAATGCGATGGTCACGGCGGTTGTAAGGGATACCGGTCGTCAGAAACTCGATGCCCTTTTTGACCCAGTGATAACGTTGTTCGTAATCGTCGAATTCGACCGATACGTTGTACGAAAGATTGTGGCTCTGGAATTCCCACACGCGAATAAAGTTGGGCTGGATCTTGACCAAAGAATTCAGCGTGGAACTGAACGTGTCCCAGTTCTTTTTGTCTTTGGCGTCGATGGCCTGTAACCACAACAGATTAACGGCCAGACCGCGGAGACCGAGGGAGGCCAGTTTCATGGTTTCGCTGCCGGGATCGATCTCGGACAGCTTGGCCAGTGACAACTCGTGCTTGTCACGCAACATCGACAGCACGCCGCCGGGGTTTTTGACGGCATTTTCCTTGTCACGCGTAGCCGGGCGGCTGATGAGTGACAACGGGATCAGCAAAGCGCCAATGATGGCGATGTAAATAACCTTGCGAACAAAGCTTTTGTTTTGACTCATCCGGCCAGCTCCCGTGTCTTCAAGCTAAAGTAGCCAAGGAATACCAGTCCCACGCAAAATGCGCCTGTAATGCAGGCGGCCACCAGCAACCGGTCATTGCTCACAAAATATCCGTAAGTCAGGAAATCGGAAAAGTCCAGCCGCGAGAAATTCGGCACGATGTCGGTGACCGAGCGGACCATCCCGATAAACACCATGTCGATACGTTCCATGATTTGCGTACCGAGGGTATCCGGCAATGGTTGACCCATGTTCTTTTGCGTGATCAACCGCACCAATGACTCAATCGGGCCGCCCCCTTCGACATCGGGCACGGCAAATTTGGAAATCGCGTCGGAAAAGAAGCCAAAAATGATGGTGCAGATCGTGGCCAGCATAGTGACCGGAGCGCTGAGGAATGTGCTGAAGGAAACACCCAGCGAAATCACGATCATCATTTGCAGCCAGATACCCATGTAGCCCTTGGTAAAGTTCCACCAGTAGGCCTGGTCAGCGGCTCGAAAATAGATGTCGGCCCGGGCCATGCCCAGGTACTGGTTTTCATCCACGCAACGCACAATCAATTTGATGTTGCCGTTGGCGGCGAAATCGTCGAACAGGTCGTAGATGCCCGAGCCGATCAGTTCGCCGTTGGGTGCGAAGACCTGGCCGGGCAATTTGCGGGGAATGGCCTTGACCTGGACGTCGAACTCCTGCGATTCAAATTCCAGCAATTCCGAGCGGAAGCGATTGCCGGTCTCTTCGTCACCTTCGGCGGGCACCGATTCGAATTGCAATCCCACGCGAACACGCGTATAGATATCGCCCATCGTGGAGCGGAACACGCCGAGAGTCAGTTCCAGTGGCAACTTGTCGGCATTGTCAAAACGATTGGCAGTGAAATCCGAGAAATAGAACTCGGCCCGCGACAGGGTCACTCCGCCGGAAACATAGCCCCGGTAACCCCACTGGTCACCTACACTGATTCCTTTGCGGCGGGGACTGCCCTGACGGTCGTAAAACACCAACTGGTCGGCATACAAGGGAACGCGGGCCCGGAAAAATCCCCGCGCGTCCGACATATCATAACCGCCGTCGCTGTACGAGATTTTGTGCGTGTGCCCGCCTTCGTGCGTAACATTCAGCCGCCGATAGACGATTTTTTCGCCCCGCGTTTCCTGGCTGATCACCGAATCCATATTCACCGGCGGCGGCGCATCCTTGTCCCGCACATCTTCGATAATCTCGACCCAGTGCCGGTGCCCGGAATCGAGGGAGGTCGTCGTTTCGGTGACCGCGTTTTCCGACGCGCGGTGGCCGGTCGTGAACGGGTCGACCTCCGACATCACAACCTCGCCGTTTTCCGCGCGGGAGATCTCATGCGAATGTGACAGACCGCGCCACACAAACAGCAGACTGATCACACCCATCAGCAACAGCAGCCCGGTACCCAGGGCAGCAAATCCGAGGACACGACCCAGCACAATTTCGCTGGTCCGCACCGGCTTGGTGGCCACTGTGTAGATCGTGCGATTTTTGATGTCGTCAGGCAGGCTGAAGGCGCTGATCAGCATCACCATCATGAGGATCAGCAATTGCGTGCCCCACATCACGAAGTTGATATATACGCGTTCGGGGTTGTCGGCGCCGGAAATAAACCAGCCGCCAAACAACAGGGCCACGGCGAATATGATAAACGCGATCAGGATTACGCGGCGCCGCACGGCTTCCTTGGCCGCCAGTCGGGCGATGGCAAATATCCGTCGCGGCGAAATGCGAATCCAGTCCGGTCCCGCATTGGCCACGACCTTGGCCACCACGTAAAAGGCCTCGCCCGGTCCGTGCCGAAAGGCAGCGACGAGATAGCCAAAAAACAGGCCAAACAGGCAGGCAGCCACCACCAGCAGCAGAAAGATATAGAAGGCGCCGGGGCCATCCTGCCAGCCGAACAGCCACGTCATGATTTCCGGAAACGTCTCGACAACCACGTCGGCTAACTCCCTTGTTCCCTGTCTTCACTGGTGGCCCGACGACCGGGACGCTCTTCACTTTCGCGCACGATGTTCAGGAACAGTTCCTCCAGCGTCGTGCGCGGATTTTCGATCGCGACCACGTCGCCACCGTGCTTGCGAATCACTTGAGCAATTTCTTCGTGAGCTTCCTGCGGCAGTCCGCGGGCACGGACGGACGTTTCATCGCTGACCTGCAGCAGGTCGTCGACAGCGCCCAGTTCCTTGAGCTCGCCCTGATACAGGATGGCGATGCGGTCGCACACGTCCTGCACGTCGGCCAGCAGGTGGCTGCACATGACCACCGTTTTGTTCTGCGACTTGAGCTCCAGAATCATGTCTTTCATTTCGCGGGTACCCAACGGGTCCAGGCCCGATGTCGGTTCGTCCAGCAACACCAGATCGGGGTCATTGATCAGTGCCTGGGCCAGACCGATCCGCCGTGTCATGCCCTTGGAATACTCCTTTAACTGACGACGTTTGGCCCACGTCAAACCCACCTTTTCGATCAGCGAATCGATACGTTGCTGACGCACATCGCTGGGCATGTCAAACAGCCGGCCGTAAAAGTCCAGTGTTTCTTCGGCGGTGAGGAACTTGTACAGATAGGATTCCTCCGGCAGATAACCAATGCGTTCGTTCTTGGTCGTCTCGGTCGAGTCCTTGCCAAAAACCAGGGCCCGGCCACTGGTGGGAAACAGCAATCCCAGCAGCAACTTGATGGTGGTCGATTTGCCGGAGCCGTTGGGTCCCAGCAGTCCGAAGATCTCGCCCTTACGCACCTCAAGGTCCAGTGCCTTGAGAGCGCGAACTTTTTGTCGACCCCAGAAATCCCGGTAAACCTTGGTCAGGTTTTGCGTTTCGATAATGACGTCCGGATCATAATCCGGGTTGGTTTGCACCAGCCGATCACCGGTTTGTTCTGCAGCGGCTGCTTCTGTCATGCCAGGGACTCCTGCGACCGTGGCAAGTTGCGGTCGCCTGTGAGCAGGGAATCGGGGTTGGAAAATTAATGTCGCGGGGCCGATCGACGCGGAAAAGCAACCCTGCAGGTCGGCGCAGATCGGTAATCGGGCACCGCACCGATCCACAGGTTACGATTTCTACGACCAGTCAGCGACGCGGGTTCGTGGGATTCCGTTCCGCCGTACAATGATCTTGCAGGTGGATCGGCTGGCCAGCGGCCGCGGTCCGAGTCAGATCCCTCGCGAAAACCAGTCTCGCAGCGGCCTCCACTATAAAAGCCCCACGTCCGCCTTTCAACCGACCCCAACTGCCGTTGACCGGCGTCCGCACGAAAACCAGACTTGCCTGCTGACCCGAATGCCCGCCGCGGCCCGTTCCATGATCCCGAGTCCGCTCAAACATCTGACATTGCGAAAATGCTAACTGAACCGCACGAGTCAACCTGCGACGGACGCCTGCAGAGGGAACTGGATTTTCTGTTTGGCCGGATCAATTACGAGTGCACCACCGATGTCAGCTATCCTCGGCACTTCAAGCTGGAATCGATGCGGCGTCTGCTGGACCGACTGGACAACCCGCAGGATTCTTACGACATCGTGCATGTGGCGGGTACCAAGGGCAAAGGTTCGGTTTGCCGCATGATTGCCGGCGCCCTGAATCAGTCAGGCATTCGCACGGGCGTCTACAGTTCACCGCATATCGAAACGATTTGTGAACGCATTCACGTCGGGGGCCAGCCCATTTCCACGGATCATCTGACCCGGGTGCTGGGAGAATTGCGCAACGTCGTGCTCGAACTGGATCGCCGTGCCGAAACGGAGCACTGGCGCAAAAACAGTTTTTTTGAAATTATCACTGCCGCCGCCTTGCTGTACTTCCAGCAACAGGGCGTGCAGCACGTGGTTCTGGAAGTCGGACTGGGGGGGCGTCTCGATTCAACCAATGTCTGCCAGCCGCGGTTGTGTGTGATTACCAACATCAGCATTGATCACACGAAACAGCTTGGTTCGACCGTGGATCGCATTGCCCGGGAAAAAGCCGGCATCATCAAACGGCGCGTGCCGGTGATCAGCGGCGCGACCGCTCCCCTGGCCGCGCGTGAGATTCGCGAAACCAGCGCGGTATGCGATTCGCCACTGATTGAACTGGGACGGGACATTACGGTCCAGCCATTGCCGGGCGAGAGCGGTGACCTCAATGTGCGTTTCAATACCAGCGGCAGTTTGCCCGATGGAACGGATTATCAAATGAACGCGGTGGAACTTGCTTCACCCGCCATGCACCAGATCGAGAATGCCGCGCTGGCAATCGCGGCCCTGAAGATGCTGGCCCGTGATCGAGCCGCCATTAACGAGAATGCGATCCGTGAGTCCCTGCGGAATTTTTCCATGATTGGCCGCTGTGAAATTCTCGCCCGGCAGCCCTTTATCATCGTAGATATGGCTCACAATGTGGCCTCGATTCGAGCACTGACCCATACGTTGCGTCGTGTCGTGGCCAGTGGTTCGGGCCGGGGGCGACGCATTTTGGTGTTTGGTTCCAGCCGGGACAAGGACCTGACGGGCATGCTGGACAGCCTGTTGCCCGAGTTTGACCAGGCGGTGTTTACCCGGTTTGTGGAGAATCCGCGGGCAACCGATCCGCAACAACTGCTGGAGACAGCTCAGGGGGTTGTTCAGAAATCCGGCCTGGTCGTGAGTCTGGATGCGACAGCCTCGCCCGCGCAGGTGTGGCAGCGAATTCAGGCCGACTTGCAATCGGATGACATGTTGTGCGTCACGGGTTCCGCTTTTTTGATTGCGGAAATGCGGCCCCTGATCAGTCCGGGCAGCAGACGCCATGACAGTGATTTGCACGTTGAAGGCCTGCAGCCGATCCGATAGACTTCCCTGTTGCCAAAAACAAAAACACACGTGATACAGACAAGCAGGAAACAGCATGGGTTGCAGCGAACGCCAAAAAGAAATCAAACGCCGCCGCCATCGCAAAAAGAGAGTCGCCGAAATCGAAGCTCGCGCCAAAAAGGCATCCGCTTCGGAAAAACAGGTTCTCGCTGGCAAGTTGCGGTCGCTTACACCCGGCGCCGATGAACTGGTTAAACGCTTCGGGCTTGAAAAATAGGCCCGCCGTTCGCGAGGGCCCGTCATGTCCGATCCTGAATCCATTGACTCCGGGATTCCCGTTACGCAGCCCGCGGCCAGTGACGTGACGGAATCCGTTCCGCAGCCCGACGTCGATCATGGCGAGCATGGCGATTTGCGAATGCAACCCGCGACGCTCGTGTGGGTGGGACTGGCTCTGGAGGCCGCGCTGCTGATGGTCGGACTGCTGGCGGCGTGGCTGTTCAATTTTTTTGATCGCGATCGTCCGCTGGACGGATTCTTTACCGGGGCCTGGGGCAGCGAACTGGCACTGGGAGCCCTCTTGTCATTGCCCTTGCTGGGCGCGATTTATGTGATCTTTGAATGGCAGTTGCCTTTCCTCCGCGATTTCCAGCGATTGCTCGACGACCAACTGGTTCCGCTGTTCAAACCACTCAATCTGTGGCAAGTCGCCGCTATCTCCATTTCCGCCGGTGTCGGCGAAGAGATGCTGTTCCGGTGGTGTTTACAAGGCGGTTTGCTGCCATTGGTCGGCCCGCTGCTGGCCCTTCTTATCGCTTCAGTGATCTTCGGCGTTTGTCACTGGGTCACGGCCAGCTACGCGTTGATGGCCACGTTGCTGGGCGGGTTGATTGGATGGGTCTACTGGCAATGGGGCCCGTTGACCGCCATCGCGCTGCACGCCATGTACGATTTCCTGGCGATCCAGTTCATGATCAAGTCCCGACCGAATCAGCCGGCGGCGCAGGCTGCATTTCCACAATCCGCGTCGGCTGACGCGCCCCATCAGAACTGACTTGCGAGACGGACTGGGACCAGCCAAGGTCCGCGAACATTTGCAGGAACTCACGAGTCATGGCGCGGCTGGGGTCGCTCAGAACAACCCGTCCGCCCGGGCGCAGATGAGCCCGAAAGAACCGGTTCAGAGGCAGCACCTCACGGCGGTCGTAAACAATGTCGGAACCTGCGATCAAATCGAATTGCCCGGCGGTTCTTGTCGTGTGCCAGTCAATGAAACACACTTCGCATCGCTCGCGCCACGGCCACGTATTGAGCAGGGCGAAGTCCAGAGCCGGCGGCGCGTTGTCGCCGCACACGACCCTTGCGCCACCTGCCAGTGCCGCCGCCGCCGTGACCCCCAGTCCACAGCCCGGTTCCAAAACCCGCAGCCCCTCGAGTTCTCTGTCGCCCAGCCAACTGCACAAACCACGACTGGCTTCCCATGCCTGGGCCCAATAAGGCTGCCACGGCAACTCGTCATGGGAATTCAGCAGGGTTTGGTCGTCGAGCAAGGCGTTCGGATCGGCAGGTCGCCAGAAATCGAGTTGACCGTGACGCAATTGCCACGAGTCGCGCACCACCGGCATGCGGCTGCGAATCTTTTCCAGTAGCGATTCGCGAGTCACGATCGTGGGAGCCATTGATATTGGCAAGGCCTCGGGATGGACCTCGGGATGGACGAAACGCAAATCAATGAAAAACACCGCGGCGGCACCGGGAGCAAAATGCGTTCTCGATGCCGGCACGGTAAACAAATTTGTACATCAAACCGGGCCGGTACTACAAACCGCGTGGTTATCTAGTCCAGCCAGCAGCCGGCCTCACGATAAATCGGCCGCACCGAGTGGTAATCGCCGAACCAGTCGCCGTGGCCGGGATAAAGACCCGTCGGTGGACCTGCCCAGGGCGGACCTGCATAGGGCGGACGCCAGGTCGATCGGTAACGATCGAACGCGACGGGAACGCGAACGCGAACGGTTGCCGCATAGGAACAAACACCGCCAGGACATGTCGCCAGACCCAGGGACAACGGGCATTGACCGCCCGGGCAGCCGATTTCCGGCACCGGCACAATAAATGGCAAAGTGGCCGGCGGCGCCGTAATGACATCCACAACATTGACTGGCGACGCAGTAATCACATCTGCAGGTGGAGCGGGCAGGGTCTTAATGAGCTGTCCGTCGGGTGAGCCATCGGGAATCCTCGCAGGAGCGATTTCTGCTCCGGGTACCGACGGGACCACAACATCCAGGGCGGGACCCGTTTCGGCTGGCGGCAACAGATCTCCGCGAGGTGACGGGGCCGGCACGGGAGCATCGAGCCCGCGAAGTTCTTCCTGCAACCGCGCAATGGTCGCGCGGAGCTCGGCAACACGCTGATCGTCGACCGATTGCGCCGAAACGCGGGCGGCGGGAATTACGATCAAACAACCAAGCATGATTGCCAGTATGGTTGGGGTTTTGATATTCATGAAAAGCAGCCTTGGCAGAATCAGGTGATTGGGAAGTGCACCTGGAGAAATGCGAAGGGAATGCCAAAGCTCACGTATCATTGGCTTGGCGCTCGGCAAACGCGGAAGAACAGGCAAAACAGAAGGAAAACCGGGCCTCATGGTTGGCTGCCGGCCTGTGATCGGGTTGACCACAAACACCGTCAGACTGATGACAATGGCCGATCAATCCGCGGGCGGAATTGTGGTGATAGATCGTGGACAAGGATTTGAGGGCGAGGCGATTTTTGCTTACGTAGAGAACCGCGACATGTGGTCGCAAGCGTTGGGAAGGCAGTCTGCCGACGCAAAAAAAACGGGCGATTCCGGATTTCCGAAACCGCCCGTTGCTGATTGACCAGAGTCTTCCTGGTTATAGAAAAAGTCAGATTCGACTAGTTGCAGCCACATCCTGAACCGACGTAGCCGCCACCGCAGCCACCGCCACCGCAGCCACCGCCGCCGCAGCCACCGCCGAATCATCCGCCGCCGCAGCCTCCGCCGCAACTGAACATTCCTTTGATGCGGTCCAGCATACCGATCATGCCGCAGCCGCCGCCGAAGCCGCCGCCACCGCCGCAGCATCCGCCGCCGCCGCCACCGCAGCCGCCGCCGAAGCCGCCGCCACCGCCGCAGCATCCGCCGCCGAAG
>CAMYKF010000753.1 GCA_947258905.1 uncultured Pirellulaceae bacterium
CGCAGTACCTCGACTTCAGCTTCAGCCATCTTTTGTTCAACCATCTTCATTTCACCGTACATCGTCAGCATGGCCAGTCCGGGCAGTTCGGGAAATCCGCCCTCGCTCTCCAGTACGACTTCGACATTGGCACCGTCGAGGGTCACGGTGCTGGATGCCACCATTTTCTTGAGAACCGGAATCAGGTCGGCGACGGCCGTTTTCAGTTCGTCCGGTTCCATATTCCCCAGTTCGCCTTCCAGCATGGAAATCAGGAAGGGCAGTGCGGCAATGCCTTGCTGGATCAGGGTTTTGACTTTGCCCGCTGTCTCTTCGTTAGCGAATCGCAATACCGCGAATCCAGTGCGGTCCTGGTCGATGTCAATCAGCAGACCGCCCGATTGCAGGCCCTCCAGTGCCTCGGCGTCCAGACCCATTTGACCGCGCAGCTCGTCAAACCAGCCCAGCACACGCTCGCGGTCCCCTCCTTCCAGCTCACTAAAATCGAATTCGATGGCCACATCCGCTTCGGCATCCATCTGGTTGACCATCGTCAACCCGGCATCACTGTTGGCCTCAATCGCCTTGAGAATCCGCTCGTTGCCGCCAATGAACAAATGCTGCTTGTCGGCATCCAGACACATGGCACCGGGGTTGAACGTCATTTCCTCGTTTTCCCACTCGCCCACGTACATCTGGAAATCGCCGATCTCTTGCTCTTCGAACGTGCGGCCCCACGAATTCGCGTCATGAAATTTTTCGAAATCCATCGGCTGCGCGAACAGGAACTGCGTCACCATCGATTCCTCGCTGCCAAACCAGTCCCGGTCTGACCGCTCGTATTCGTAGCCCGCGCACATCACGATTCGATTCAGCGTCGTCAAGTCAATGCCGCTGTCTTCCATCGCGCCGTCGACCAGGTATTGCACAATTTCGGATTCCATATCCACGTGGTTGCGCAACGACTCGATATTCACCGTGATCCCTATCACAGTGTCGTCGGGTACGAATGGTGTCAGTTGAATTTCACTGAGTTGGCCCTGCGCTGATCCGGCCGACAGCCAAACGAGCAACGTCAGAAACAACCAGCCCTTGCGAACTCCATGTCCGCCGAATTCTCGTAGGTTCATTGATCTCTTCCCGTGAAAAAGGTCGTTCGTAGCCTAAGGGTTTTCAATGGAACTCTGCGTACTTTGCTGCTCAATGGCCACCACGGTGGCATAGCCCAGCAAATCACCACGCTCCAGCAATGTCGGTTTGACCATGTCGAACTCGCCGTATCTGCTGACCAGTGTCAGCAAGCTCGGAGCCACGTCGGTCGTTAACAACGCATCGGGCTCCGATTCGTGCAGCAAGTCCAGCCAGGCCTGCGTGGCCGCCTCGCCCCGCCCGAGTTGATCGAGCAAGTAAACGGACCATGCCGCGCAGTCCTGGTTGTCGGGATGATCCGCCACCTGGTGCTCGAATCGCCCGACGGCCTCTTCCGCGTTGTCGCCCGCGTTGTCGCCCGCGTTATCGCCCTTCAACGCACGCAAAAACGCAAGCGTATCATCGTAAATTCGGGCAAATGGCAGTTCGCCCGCGTAGTGAAAGTCTTCATGCAACTTTTGGCCATATTCGGCCAGCTCCACGGCCAGCTCCAGCGTGGGATGGTCATCCAGAATTCGTGCAATACGCACCGTCGAAGCCAGGTGCGTTGTATCGATGTGATGACTCAGGCCTTCAAACAGCCAATCGCGACCGTCGCTTAAATCATGCAAGCTCAACGAGTCGTCGGGCTCGTTCTGCTCGTGCTCCGCCACCGCGTCGCGTACGCGGGATCGCAATTCCTCGTAAACGTGTTGCACCAGCAGTCTGGCCGGTCCGCGTCGAACCTCGACAAGCTGGCCGGCCAGTTGCGATTCGTAGGTGGTGATCGACGAGCAGGTACCGAATCGATCCAGCACAAGGCCAAACCCCAATTCCGGATCCAGCCCGTGGCCGATGGCAATCTGGATGATCGCTTCCACGTTTTCATCGGTGACGGGAGTTTGCGCGAGCAACTGTCGGGCAGCTTGCTTGTCGCCCACCGGCTCCATGTATTGCCAGCCACTGATCACGTCACCGCTTTCCATCAGCCGCGTGCCGACTTCACGACAGATATCCAGCAACCCGCTTTCCAGTTTTTGACCCTGCTCGTCAGGCAAGTCATCGATCGACTGCCAGCGGTCAATGGGCAAGCCGAGTTGTTCGCGCAATTGCAACTTGCGCACCTCGAACAGTTCGTGAAATCGCTCTTGCTCGATCAGGTAGTCAGCCAGTTCGTCCAGCGCGGCGGGCAGTCCTGAGGCCTGGCAACTGGCATCGAACTTCTCGAACGGAGTCATGGGCATTAGGCGGACAGGTCAGGCAAGAATGATCCCCAGATGATAAACTAGAGGCACCTGTTCACGGTAGAACCAGTGAATTGCATTCCAATCCACCTCTCCGACACAAATTCATGCAATCATCGGCCGAATTCCTGCAGCGACTCGACGATGCCCGGCAAACCGTGCGGCAGGAATTGCTCAACCGGCGATCCGCTGACGGCCACTGGATTGGGGAATTATCCAGCTCGGCGCTGGCCACAGCGACAGCACTTGGCGCGCTGGCCCAGTACCGTGATCACGCCCGCCAGCCGGTGCTGGATCGGTCACGCATCGACGAGATGATTGAAAAGGGCACGAACTGGTTGCTGGCACGGCAAGGCGACGATGGCGGTTGGGGGGATACCGAACCAAGCCACTCCAACGTGGCCACCACGATGCTGGTTGTCGCGGCCCTGACGATGACCGGACCACCGGTGGAACAGCAGGATGAGGAAATCCAGTCTGCCATCTTTCGCGCCAATCATTACATCGACCAGGCGGGTCGCGTGGACGCGTTGCGGCGAAGATACGGCAAGGACAAGACGTTTGCCGTGCCCATCCTGGCCAACTGCGCGATCGCCGGGCTGGTCCCGTGGCGGGAGGTCGCTGCCTTGCCCTGCGAAGCCGTACTGGTCCCGCAACGCTGCTTCCGATTCGTCAATTTGCCCGTCGTCAGCTATGCCATCCCCGCACTGGTCGCCATCGGCCAGGCCAAATATCTGTGCGATCCGCCTCGCAATCCGGTCACACGAATGGTGCGCAAGATGTCAGTGCAACACGGCATGCGCGTGCTGGAAAAAATGCAGCCGGCCAGCGGCGGATTCCTGGAAGCCATTCCGCTGACCTGTTTTGTAGCCATGAGTCTGGCGCATACCGGCCGCGCCGATCATGTCGTCACACACAATTGCCTGCGGTTCGTCGACGAGTCGTTTCGCGATGAAGGCGACAGCGGCACCTGGCCCATCGACACAAACCTGGCAACCTGGAATACGACACTGGCGATCAACGCGCTGGGCGCTGACGACACGGAATACCTGACTCCGCAGTTGCTGGACTGGCTGCTGGGTTGCCAGTACCGCACGGTGCACCCGTTCACCGGCGCTGCGCCCGGCGGTTGGGGCTGGAGCGATCTGTCGGGTGCCGTGCCCGATGCGGATGACACACCGGGAGCCCTGCTTGCCTTGCGCAAATGGATGGAGCAGGACAACCTTGACGATGAAACTGGACAGCGTATTCGTTCGGCGGCCGAGGCGGGCATCCACTGGTTGCTCGATTTGCAAAACCGTGACAAGGGCTGGCCCACGTTTTGCCGTGGCTGGGGCCGTTTGCCCTTTGACCGCAGCGGTTGCGACATCACCGCTCATGTGATTCGTGCGCTGGTGGCGTGGCGCGATGATGTCCCATCGCCACGTCTGGATCGCGCGATCGAAACCGGTTTTGATTTTCTGCAACGCAATCCGGTCGATGGTCGCTTCTGGTATCCGTTGTGGTTCGGCAATCAGGATCATCCCCAGAAAGAGAATCCGGTGTACGGTACGGCCAGGGTCTTGCTCGCCTATGTAGATGCGGGCAGGCAGCAAGATCCGTTAGCACGCGCGTCAAGCGACTGGCTGGTGACCGCCCAAAATGCCGATGGCGGCTGGGGAGGTGGTCCATCTCACGAAACTTGCGACCTGCAGACCGCTTGTGGCAGCAGCGTTCAGGAAACTGCGCTGGCTCTGGAAGCCTTGTTGGGGATGTGTCAGGCCGATGGGAAATTCGTTCATCAGGATTGGCAGGCGGCTTGCGTGCGGGGTGCCGGCTGGCTGGTAAATGCCATCGAGCACGGCAGATACGACGAGAAATGGCCGATCGGTTTTTACTTTGCCAAGCTGTGGTATTATGAGAGTCTCTATCCGCTGGTGTTTTCCGTGTCGGCCCTGCGGGGTTGTGGCAAGTTCCTGGCCTCTGCGGAAACGACTGACGTGACGACGGACCGTTCGGAACTGACGACGTTGTGAAAGAGATTTTGAAGCGGGGCAACAGAACCTTGTCACGATTCCGGGTTTAATTACTGGCTGGACGACCGTCGAATACGAGGAAGCTTTATTGGCTGCTGAAGAAGGCAAACCGGTCAAACGTCGCAGCCGGCGTCGCAAAACGGCTCATCTGAAAAAAGTGCCGGAAACCCGCGCCATGCGTGAACAGCTGCGCGAGCGCTGTCGTGGAATTGCCGACGGACTGGACCGCTCCACGCCCCTGTCCAAGGACCAGATGGAGGCAATCTGCCGGGAATTGCTGACGCGGGAAAACCTGCCGGAAAGCTTCCTGGGCTGGACGATGGTCATGCTGTCCAGCGCCTTTTGGCGTGATCAGGTAGCGGCGGTTCCGCCCGAGCGGCGATTGTTTTTGTTGCCGCATTGCCTCAAGCACGCCGAAGGCTGCCCGGCCGACTACGACCAGTTTGGCCTCGATTGCAAAACCTGCGGGGCTTGCAGCATTGCCGATTTCCGCAGCACCGCTGATGACATGGGTTACAAGGTGCTGGTGGCCGAAGGCTCGCCCATTGTCCTGAAGATCATTGTCAGCGGTTATGTGGATGCGATCATCGGTGTGGCCTGCCTGAACGTGCTGGAAAAAGCCATCGACAAGATTCTGCTGGCCGGCATTCCCTGCATGGCCGTGCCGTTGCTGTCCAGCGATTGTCGCAATACCAGCGTGGACGAAGACTGGGTGGCCGAAATGGTGGCCACGCCGCATCAACAGGCCACGCAACAGACGCGCAGCTATGTGCATTTACTGCGACGCTCGTCCCGCATCTTCGAGCCTGATCACCTGGAACGGCTGGTCCCGCGGACACGCAGCGAGATTCGCTTGTCGGAACTGAACGGGCAAGGCATCGGCGCTCTGGACCCCGTGGCGGCGACCGAAGTGATTTCGCACGACTTCCTCAGCCGGGGCGGCAAGCACTCGCGGCCCTTTATCACACTGGCCGCCTACGATGCCATGAACGGCGGCCACGCGACCATGGCGGACGGTGAGCAAAAGATCGATCAGTACTCCGATTCGATTTTGCGAACTGCCATGTCGATTGAAACATTTCACAAGGCCTCGCTGGTTCATGACGATATCGAGGATGACGACTCGTACCGCTATGGCGCCGAAGCTTTGCATCGCAAGTACGGCATCCCTACGGCCATCAACCTTGGTGATTACCTGATCGGCCTGGGATATCGACTGGTCAGCCGCAATGCGGCGGAATTGGGCAGCGATACAGCGTCCGACATCCTGGACTTTCTGGCCGACGCCCATTTGCGGCTGTCCGAAGGGCAGGGGGCCGAGTTGTTGTGGCGTGACAACGCCGACAAGCGGCTGAAACCGATTGATGCCCTGAAAATTTACGCGCTCAAGACGGCTCCGGCGTTCGAAGCAGCGTTGTTCGCCGGCATTCGACTGGCTGGACCAGCCGCCGATTATGTACAACCGATCAAGTCCTTTGCCCGCAACCTCGGCGTCGCTTTCCAGATCATCAACGACCTGAAGGACTGGCAAGGCGACAAGGACAACAAGATGCAACTGGGTGCCGATCTGCTGTCTGGCCGTCCCACATTGCTATGGGCCCTGGCTCTGGATGCTTTGGATGAAGCGGATCAGGCGGAACTTTATTCACTGGTCGAACATCACGAACTGAACGACCACCATCGGCTGGTCCGCGCGCGGCAGTTGTATCTGCAGGCCGGTGTATTCGAAACAGCCCATCGACTGGTCGACAAACATCAGGAAAAAGCCGAAGCGGTCGCCGATCAGGTGGAACCGGAATCCCTGCGCCGTTTGCTCTACTACCTTGTCGACACCGTTCTGTCGCGAACCGATAGTGATTACACTCCCACCATCGATTTCGTGGAACCCACGATGGGGGACGCATTGCCCATCGTGGCTGGTTGAGTTTCCGACGATATTCCCATGCCCACCAATCGTTCCAACTGGACGCATCCCGACCTGCAATCGCTGGCAGGACTGTTCTTTGAGAACTGCAGCGAACTGGGGCAGTTCACGGAAGTCCCGCCCGAATCGTTGCCCTCGCCGTATCGTGAATTGCTGGGTCACACCCTGCATATGACCGTGACGCTGGAAAGACACCACGTGTCACCGGTCGAAGTTGTAGTAATCGGCAAGAAGATCACTGACTCGCATTACGCGCGGAAAAGCTTGCTGCGACGACGATCGGACGGGGCGATTGTTCAATTTGGAATCGTGCGACTGGCCAAGCCGCTGTTGGCAGACGACGTGCGCGAGGAAATTGAAAGTGAATCGGTTCCTCTGGGTCGCGTGCTGATCGATCACAACGTGATGCGCAACGTGAAACTGATGTCGACGTGGAAGATCGTTCCCGGACCGGCCTTGCGCGAAGCGTTTGCACCGGCGACCGTCGACGAATGCTATGGTCGGACGGCTCTCATCTACACCGATGGCGTCCCCGCCGTCGAGCTGCTGGAAATCGTGGTAGATATCTAGAGGATTCGCCTGGCCGGATTGCCTTTTTTGATCTACGTTCCCGGCTTGGATGGCTGGCACAACCTGCGCCAGGGATGAAAGTGACCTGAGCTTCGAATCGACAATAACTGCGGTCGCAGACTCCAAATATCAACCCGCACAATCGGGTATACTCCTGGCATGAAAGTCAAGATGATCCTGCCGGCGTTGACCGAAGCGACCAGCCCGTTGTTTCGTCCCGTCAAATACAGCCTGTTTCCTCCGCTGGGGCTGGCGACACTGGCTGGCTATCTGCCCGACGACACGGAAATTGATTTGCAGGATGAGCATGTTGAAAAACTGAAATTGGATGATGATCCGGACCTGGTTGTCATTCAGGCCTACATCACGTCAGCTTCTCGAGCGTACAAGTTGGCCGACCACTATCGCGATAAGGGAGCTTACGTTTGCGTGGGCGGGCTGCATGTGACATCGCTGCCGGACGAAGCAGCCGCTCATGCGGATTCCATCTTCCCTGGACCCGGCGAAGATACCTGGCCAAAATTCCTGGCCGACTACCAAAACGGAACGCCGCGTTCACGATATGTTTCGAAAATTCGCACCCTCAAGGGTCTGCCGTGGATTCGTCGCGATCTGATCAAGCGCCATCTGTACCTGGTTCCTAACTCCATCGTCGTCTCGCGTGGCTGTCCTCATCATTGCGACTTCTGTTATAAGGATGCGTTCTTTAAGGGCGGTCGTTCGTTTTATACGCAGACTGTCGATGAGGCCTTGGCCGAAATCGACCGACTCCCTGGTCGGCATCTTTACTTTCTGGACGACCATCTATTTGGCAATGCCCGTTTTGCCAGCGAGCTGTTTGAGGGCATGAAAGGCATGGGACGGCTGTGGCAAGCGGCCGCGACCGTCAACTCGATTCTCAAACCAGGTTTGCTGGAACAGGCGGCCGAGTGCGGTCTGCGCAGCATTTTTGTGGGATTTGAATCATTGAGTGTGGACAACCTGAAAGACCACGCCAAAGTCCAGAATCTGAATCGCGATTACTCGGCTGCCATCCGTCGCATTCACGATCTGGGCGTGATGATCAATGGCAGTTTTGTCTTCGGCATGGACGGCGACGATCCCCGATACCGGGCTGTATCGCAGGATGCAAAACGAAGGTCGCTTGTTGCATTCCAACTGGGATTTGTACGACACCCGTCACACCGTGTTTCAACCGGCGCGGATGACGCCTGCCGAACTGGAAGACGGTTACTGGCGCGCCTATCGCTCGTTTTATACGTGGCGGAATATCCTGGCATCGGCCAACAGCAAACAGACCTGGCTGCACAAGAGCCGACACGTGGCCTATTCGGCCGGATGGAAAAAACTTGAATCGCTCTGGAATTTTGTCATCCGCCTGAAACAAATCAGCCAGATGCGGCCGGTATTGGAAAATGTATTGTCAGGGGTCGGTTGGGTTGGGCCGGACAAGCAAGCGGATCCAAGGGAATGTTTCGAGTTGTCATCCAGTCCAATTGACGCGCAGTCCAGTCCAATTGACGCGCAGGCCAGCGATCGCATGACTCCAACGAACTAGCCTGGCGTAACCATACAACGCGCAAAACGATGCCGTTGGCTCATCTTCATTGCTTCGACACCATGAGCATAGCCATCATCACGGGGTCTGCCGGCTTGATCGGTTCCGAGGCCTCTCGCCACCGCTTTTTTTGTTTCGACGAGGGCGAGTCGTGTTCCACAATGGTTCGCTTAACTGGCTCTCCCATTGTTCCGCCTCGGCCTGTAGCTGACGAACAACCTCGGGATGCTTGTCAGCTTCATCGCTTGATTCGCCGATATCGCCGTCCAATGCGTACAACTCGGGCTCCGCACCCTCTTCGTTGCGGAGATGAATCAGTTTCCAGTTGCCGCGACGCACAGCAATTGCACCGGTGCTGCCCTTGCGCCGCCAGAACAGAGACCGCTCGGGCAACTGGGCTGCCTCACCGGTCAGTCGATCGAGCAAACTGATGCCGTCCAGTTCCCAGTCCGCGTCGACGGACTGGCCAGCTGCCTCCACAAACGTCGGCAACCAGTCGAGTGCCATGACCGGATCGTCGATGATCGAGCCGGCGGCGATCTGCCCCGGCCAGCGCATGGCCATGGGCACGCGAATCCCGCCTTCCCATAACATCCCCTTGCGACCACGCAACGGGAAGTTGTTGGCACCAGTTTGCGTCTGGCCGCCGTTATCGTTGCTAAACACCACCAGTGTATTCCCGGTCAATCCGTGCTCGTCCAGACACGCCAGGATCTTGCCGACGTTATCATCCAGAGATTTGACGAGGCCGGCGTATTTGCGACGCCTTTCGCGGGCGATGTGCGACAACGTTTCCAGGTCCTCCGCTTTCGCTTGCAACGGCCCGTGCGGCGCGGTGAAAGAGACAAACAGAAAAAACGGCGACTCGTGATGCTCGGCTATAAAACGACAGGCGCCATCGCCGATGCGGTCCGTCGTGTAACCGCCTTCGGCAGTCGGAGTCGTGTTTTCCAGGAACACGCGATGCGGCGTC
>CAMYKF010000754.1 GCA_947258905.1 uncultured Pirellulaceae bacterium
GAACGCCAGGACCGCGTGGACGTGAGGCCTGAGTTCGCGAGCCAGGTTGCCGATCATCCAGCGGTGAGGGGCCAGATCCTCGTGGACCCGCTGCTGGCACAGGCCGTAACTCTCTTCCAGAGTGACTGTCGGCAAAACTCGTTTCTTTTCTTCCGTATCCGTGGACATATCATGGTCCCGAGGTGGTTGCGGGGGCAGGTTGCCTCGTCGATTTCTCTCCGGTTGATTATGATGACAGCGAGGAGAATTCCAAGATGAAAGTACTTTTGGCCAGCCCGCGCGGCTTTTGTGCCGGCGTCAACATGGCAATCGAGAGTCTCGAACTGGCCCTGCAGGCTTTTGGGCAGCCAATCTACGTCTATCACGAGATTGTGCACAACCAGTATGTCGTCAATTCATTTCGTGATCGAGGCGTGACTTTCGTCGACGAACTGCAGGAAGTTCCCGAAGGCTCCCATTTGCTGTTCTCCGCGCATGGCGTGTCTCCCGAAGTGCGTCGCGTGGCCGCCGAACGTCGCCTCAATGCGATCGACGCCACTTGCCCGCTGGTCACCAAGGTGCACCTGGAAGCCATCAAGTATGCCCGTGAAGGTTACACCATTTTTCTGATCGGCCATGAGGGACACGATGAAGTGCTGGGCACGATGGGCGAGGCGCCCGAGGCCATGCAGCTGATTGAAACCGTCGAGGATGTGGATCGGCTGGAATTGCCGGCCGATGCCAAAGTCGCGTACCTGACGCAAACCACGCTGTCGGTCGATGATGCCAATCGGATTATCGACAGACTGCGCTCGCGATTTCCCAATCTGGTGAATCCGCCCAAGGATGATATCTGCTACGCCACCCAGAACCGCCAGGATGCGGTACGCAAGTTGTCGGCGGAGTCTGATGTTTGCCTGGTGCTTGGCAGCCAGAACAGTTCCAACAGCCAGCGGCTGCGCGAACTGGCCGAGGACAGTGGCCTGGCGGCCTGGCTGATTGACGGAACCGACGATATCGATCCCGCATGGTTTAAGGGACACGAAACCGTGCTGGTGACGGCCGGCGCCAGCGCTCCCGAAACCGTTGTGGAACAATGTCTGGACTGGCTGTGCAAGCGTTTTGACGCGACGATCGAAATCCGCAGCGTGCGGGAGGAAAACGTACACTTCCCGTTGCCCAGGGTTCTGCGCGGATTGCAAAAAACGAGTTGATAACACTCAACTAATAATCGAAAACGGCAAAATTGGTTGAATTTCCGCCCGGATGCTGTAACGTGATGCATGCTCAGGACAGCACATTACCCCCCAACAAATTCTGCGGATGGACCAGCCATGGCTCGCATTGCCACCGAAATCGTCGACGACGTCATTGTCTTCATTTTTCAGGCCAGCACCATTCTCGACGAGCAGGCCGTCAAGGAAGTGAGCGCGGAACTCAACCATTACATCGACAGCACAACACAGGAATGTGTGGTGCTCGATTTGTCACGCGTCACCATGATGACTTCCGCCATCATTGGCGAACTGGTGAAATTCCGAAAGCGTTGCGACCAGGACAAAATCGAATTGCGCCTTTGCGGTTTGTCCAAGGAAATCGCCGAGGTGTTCAAGATCACGCGGATGGACAAGATCTTCAAAATCTACAAAACGCGTGAAAAGGCCCTGAAGAGTTTCAGCAAAAAAATAAGACGCTAGAACAACAGCGCAAGGCAGCCGGATTCGCAAGAATTCAGGCCGGGACACGGCAAGAAACAACTGGTGTTGTGCAAGTTCGGCGATCAATCAAATGGAACTCTGCCCTGGCTCGAACGTTATCGCCGCGGTGCCAGCTCGCGTGCCCAAATCTCACGAAACCGGACATGCGTATCATCGTCGTGACCCTGCAGCTGGATCTTGCCGGCCTCAAGCCGCCTGCCACGACGTGGATTGACATGGGGCTCGCGTTGATCGGACCAGTCAACCACTTGATAGCCGTTGACCCACACACCGACATGCGGCCCTTCAACCACCAGCGTTTTGGCAAACCAGCGGTCGTCGTCGGCCATAATGCGACGGGCGGTGGAGCGGCGAAAGATCGCGCCGGTGCCTGCGTTCAGTGGCTGCTCGCGATTCGTTTCATAACCGTTGTCAATCTGGCTCTCGTAACCATTCAGTCGCTCGCCAGGAACGCAACGAAAAAAGACTCCGGAATTGCCCCCGGGGGATATCCGCGATTTTAATTGAATCACGGCGTTGGCGAAGGTTGGTTCGGATTCCAGGTATCCGGAACCGGCCAGCCAGATTTCGCCGGGTTCGTTGACCGAGCATTCAAAACCGTCGTTGTCGGCGACGACGGTCCAACCAGCGGACTCGTCCTGATCAAACAGCGGCTGCAATTCCAGCGGCCGCAACTGGATATTGCGGAATTGCATAATGCCGGATTTAAACTGCAATCCAATGAAACCCCGACCCAGCGGACCCGGATCCGTATAGTCGGCGACCAGCTCCCCATTAATCCGGACGCGAATTCTTCCGCGAATCGCGGATACTTCGAGGCGGTTGAATTCGTTGTCACGAATGTCGGCCACGCCTTTGACGCGTTCCACCAGGGAACCGGCAGGGAATTCAGACTGCGGTCTGGCAATATTGATTTGGTAACAGTCGACCGAGGGTCCGCGAGGACGCGGACTGGTACGAAGGAACACGCCGCTTGCGCTGTCGCGGTCGGCGAGAAACTCCAGCCTCAATTCAAAGTCATCGAACTGACTGGTCGTGCGCAACAATCCTGCTTCGCCCGAGTCGACCCGGATGATTCCGTTTTCCACACGCCAGTCCGCTGACGACTCGGCTCGCCAGCCAAACAGGGAATGACCATCAAACAAGGCAATCCACCCCGCCGAAACATCAGCCGCTGAAATCGGCATGTTCCTGATGTCGGGCGGAAACTCGATTGGCAGTTGTCTCCGGGCGAACTGACCCGATGCCGGGCCTGATGCGGCAAGGCCCAGCAGCAAAGTGATACAACAGCAGCCGAAACCGCAAATCAATGATTCCGGACAAAACGAAGGCAACAGGTATCGCAGCAATTGCATTATCGGAACAATCGTCTCAGCCTCGGGGAAACGGAGCCATTTTAACGTTTGGGCCCCCTACCGCAGGCATTTGATTTGATTAATCTGATCCTGTCGGCCAATTCTCACGACATCGAATTTGACATCGTATTTCCAGCCACTTTTGGCCGATGGGGACAGAGATTTGAATGAAATCCAGATGAAGCCGCCGGTCGATCAGGAACCGGGTTATACCTTGTTGACCGGTGCCACCGGTCTGGTCGGGCAGTATCTGATGAGGGACTTGCTGGCTGCCGGTGTGCGACTGGCCGTTGTTGTGCGTCCCGGCCGGCGTGACAACGCCCGAGTGCGTGTCGAGCGCATTATGCAGCATTGGGAATCCGAAGCGGGTCACAATCTGCCGCGTCCCGTTGTCATGCAAGGTGACACCACACATCCCGATTTCGGATTGTCGGCCGAAGACCTCCGATGGATTGAAGAACATTGCAACTCGATGATCCAAAATGCGGCCATTCTCAAATTCCAGTCGGCCAGCCGCGATCAGGAACCGTGGCTCACCAACGTTGAGGGAACCCGGCACGCCCTGGCACTGGCCGAGAAGGCCGGGATACGCGATTTGCATTACATGTCGACTGCCTATGTGTGCGGGAACCGCTTCGAGCGAATCCTCGAATCCGATTTCGATTGCCAACAGAATTTTCGCAACGATTACGAACGCAGTAAATTTGAAGCAGAACAACTGGTGCGGCAGAACACGGCATTTGACAACATAACCATTTACCGCCCGGTCGCGATCACCGGAGATTCAAAAACGGGATACACCAGCAGTTATCACGGCATCTACCTGTATCTGCGACTGATTGCCCTGTATGTTCCCGAGCAGGACCGGGACGTCGAGGGCAAACTTGCGGATCCCGTGCAAATCCCAATGCACGCCGATTCAAAGAGAAATGGTGTAACCGTAGATTGGGTATCACAGGTTTTCTGCCATCTGTTTCTTGATCCTGATGCCCGTGGTCACACCTTTCATTTGGCCTCGCAAACACGATTCACCAATGCCGAACTCCTCAACGCCTGTTTCGATTACTTTGATTTCAAGGGTGCCGAATTTCGCGCCGAAGGGGTGGCTCCCGATCACAAGCAACCCGAGTTTGCCCGCAAGATCTTCGACAGCGGCCTGATTTACAAGCAGTATGAATCCACGGATCCCGTGTTCGATACGACGAACCTGCAAAAGTTCGCCGGCCACATTGCTTGCCCGCCCATCGACAAGCAGACGATTCACCGGTACCTGGATTACGGCATCGCCGATCAGTGGGGCAAATCTCGCCCCGCGGCCATCACCGTTCCCGATCACAGTGAGTTGCTTGAGGCGATAGGCAATTGGTGGATTGAGTCGGGCAAGTCGGCCCGCGGCGTCAAGCGTTGCGGCATTCGCATCACGGGACCGGGCGGCGGCGACTGGACGCTGCAAAGTGAACGTGACGAACTGGTTGTCGAAGCAGGTCTGGCGGGTGGTTGCGATGCGGTGCTGTGCTTCGATGCAACAGCGCTCAGGGAGCTGGAGGAATTCCCCGCGGCTGTCGATGCCTGGCTGGACAAATGCGTGTCGAGAGAATTAATGCGCCGGACCTGATCCGACTCTTCCCGGGGACGGCTATATAAGCCATCGTGTTGGGCCTCGTTCGACTGCATTTCTCGTGCGATCTGCAAATACTGCTCAATTTGAGCTGTTTAGTCCTCAATCGAACGTGCTCCTGAATCGTCTGCCTGTGTTTCAGACATAGGTTTGTACTTGCCCATCTGAATCTCAAACGGTCCGGCGATTCGATAGCGAATGCCGCGCCACAAAATCGACCTGCAGAACATGGCATGAAGCAGACACAACAGGTATACCATCTGGGTTACCATGATGCTCCATAACGTTCGCACGCCGATGCGCACCGGCGGCGGCAGCTGGCGGTTTCGCTGCAACAGTGCGCGGCGGGCCGAGGATTGTGCAAGGTGCAATGCGATCATGTAAAACCCGTAAAAGACAACCAGTGCTGCCAGAACGATCAACACCAGCCACCAACGACCGGTGACAACCCACCAGATGATCAGGAACCATGCGGCCACGACGGCAAGACAAGTCGATACGCAGTGCAGTACAATCAGGCCAAAGCTGCGATGATACAGGCGTATATTCAACAACTGACGCGAGATCCACCGCGCTGCCTGCGTTAATGAAATGCGTTCACCGTTGGCCACGAGCAACGAGGGATTGAAGGCAATTTGGCCGCGGCGCTGCCGCGCCAACTTCACGATCAAGGTGTCCTCGAACAACGCACGCGACCAATTTTCCGCCAGGCCGCCGGCCCGGACAAACTCTACGCGGATGGCCAGCGAGCCTCCCCAGGGGATGCGCAACACGTGCATGGTGAAAAACGCTGCAGCGGTGTGCCAGAGAAATCGCACCATCGTTCCCGGGTTGTGCTCACGGGGTATGTACCAGCGGTTGCCCGAACTGGCGACGACCGATTCCTCACGCAACGGTGCCACCAGATCACTCAACCAGTGTTCATCCACCACGGCATCCGCATCAACCAGTGCAACTACCTCTGTCTCATCGTCCAGCTGATCCATGGCATGAACCAGTGAATGGCATTTCAGACTGCAGTAACCGGCGCTGCGAGGTGCAATGGTTGTGGCGAGTCTGTCGTGACCGGTGAATTCGTGCAGAACTTGCCATGCCGGATCAGCTTCGCTGTCCAGCACGCACAACACCCGGTAATCGCGATACCTCAAGCTGGTTAACGCGGTGAGGCAGTCACGCAGGAAAGGGTCCTTGCCACGCAGACACAGGATGACGGTTGCCCTGGGTTGCCAGCTGCGGTCGGGGGTGGCCTTCAGTTGTTGCCGCAGGGCCCTCAGGTAGACGACCCCCGGCAGGGCTTGAATCGCGACACAAGCCAACAGCCAACAGAAAATAATCCAGGTTGCGACTGCCATGTCCTGTGTGACTCTTCCGTTCGATCAGGAGGCAGTCGCATTCACAGCCGCATTTGATTCAAGATCCCAGAGTATACCTGCGGGACCTGCATTCACGACGGTTGTTTCACCCAGCGTTTCCCAGCGACCGCCACAATCATGAATGTGGCCGCAAACCGTCAGTCGCGGATTGCGATCGAGCACGGTTTCGCGAATCGCCTGGCTGCCCAGATGTTGGCCGCGTGAACTTACATCAACGGCACCCCAGGGCGGCGAATGTACCAGCAACACTCCGCCCACCGGGCAGTCCGCCAGTTTGGTGCGGGCCGTCTCCTCATCGAGGTCAAAACTCCAGTCGCCGAATGGAGTCACGGGGATGCCGCCGCCCAGGCCAAAGAACTCGCAACCGTCGACTTGCACGCCGTTACCATGCAGCACATGCACTCCTTGCCAGTCGGCCACCTCCCGTAATTCTTCATCGGATTCAGCATTGCCCGGCACCAGAACCAGTGGTCGCGACAATTCACGAAACGGTGCCAAAGTGTCGGCCAACCCCCGACGCATCGTGCCAAAATCCCCCGCTCCGACAACGACATCGGCGCGCTCGGACATGGCAACCAGTCGTTCGACGGCTGGCTGACTGCAATGCACATCACTGAATAACAACAACTTCATGGCTTGATCCGCAACGATTAAAAAAGCAACTATTGGCGGTTTGCAATCACAACAGGTTCTTTCTCCAACCGCCTCGCAAGCTCCATAGTGTCGATCCGACCAACAAAAGCACAGTTACCGGGATGACGGCGTACGTGACGACGTTGCCGAAGGTCTCGGTGGCTTCCAGCTGGTTGGCGCGCAGAACGAGGTAGGCGGTATAGCAAAGATACAACACGAGCATCAATCCGCCTTCCCAGCGGGAGATTTCGGCGTCGGTAAAGAAAATCGGCAGGCAGATGACAGCAGCGGCCAGGGTCACCGGGATGTCAAAGTTGATCGCCTGGTCCGGTACATTCAAACCACCGGGGGCAATTAGCGCGGTCAAACCGAGCACTCCGAGAATGTTGAACAGGTTGCTGCCCACGATATTGCCCACGGCCATGTCACGTTGCCCGCGGATACTGGCGATCAGCGAAGTCACCAGTTCGGGAAGCGACGTCCCGATGGACATCACGGTAAGCCCGATAATCAACTCCGAGATGCCCAGCCAACGTGCCAGCGAAGCACTGCCGTTGACAAACAACCGGCAGCCAACCGCCAGTGTCACCAGACCGGCAATCACCAGAGCCACGTAGCGCAAAACCCGTTGGGCCGTTGCAGTGCGATCTTCGTCCGGGATGATTGGTTCGGGCGACCCTGCCAGATATTCGGCGCGTTCCTGCAACGCCTCGCGCCGCCCGATGCGCACCACATAAATCAGGTAACAAATCAGGATCACCAAAAACGCGGTGCCTTCCAGATGCGACAATTTGCCGTCATTGGCCAACAGCAACAGCAGAATGGTTACCGCCACCATCACAGGCACGTCCAGCTTGACAACCTGTGACTTGACCGCCAGGGGAATCACCAACGCGCTGACGCCAAGAATGAGCAACACGTTCAACGTATTGCTGCCCACGGCGTTTCCCACAGCCAAGTCACTGGAACCGGCCAGCGCACTTTGAATACTGACCGCGAACTCCGGGGAACTGGTTCCCAGCGCCACAACCGTCAAACCGATGACCAGCGGTGTCATGCCAAACAGCAACGCCAGATGGCTGGCCCCACGCACCAGCAACTCGGCACCCACGACCAGCAGGATGAAACCGGTCATCAGTTGTAAGGCAATGATCATGACCCGGTTTTAGCAAACTGGCGACAAACGTCCTACCGGACTTGACACTCACGGGTCATTAGCAGCGAATGGTTTTTCGCTTCTTGCCGACGCGGCCAGCCTTTTCGACCTTTGCAATATATTC
>CAMYKF010000755.1 GCA_947258905.1 uncultured Pirellulaceae bacterium
GGGTCCGTTCCAGCGCTCGCTTCGTGCGCATGCCTGTTCGCTTGTTGTGCCGATAGGCCGACAGGTAGTGAATGGTCCCGTCGATACTGAGTCCAATGGATACGGCGGCAATCATGGCTGCGCCCATATTCATCTTGATGCCCAGCCAGCCCAGCATGCCGAGCAATCCAACAATCGGCAGCACGTTGGGAATTAGCGCCAGTATCATCAGCTTGGGCGAGCCAAAGGCAATCAGCATCACGATAGCCATAAACACGCAGGCGAGGATAAACGTGCGCACCTGATCGGCAAGCAGGCTGCTGACCAGATTGGACAACAGCACAAAGAAGCCTGTCGTCATGGATGTGGCCGGCTCGGCCTGGCTGGCGGGTGGCGGAAAATGGCGATGCACCGTCGCTTCCACCTTGCCAATCAGCTGGTCGTGATACTGGGCCGACTGTCGCTGGCTGGTCCGCAACATGATGCGGAAATAGTGGTTGCCCTGCTCGTCCGGCTCGGTGGTTTTCATTTGCAATGCGAATTCCGGCATCACGCTGGCCATCGCCCGAAAGCGGAAGTTGGGGGTGGACAACATGGCCAGCATGGTGTTGCTGCGCACAATTCGATCGGTATCCGCAAAACTTAACACGTGGGTCAGTGCCGTCATTTCTCCATCGTCGGTCTGCAATTTCAGGTCACGCAGGTCAGCCTGCAAAGCGTCAACCTTCGCGAGGAAATCGGGGTCCAGTTTGTCTGGCGATTTCAGCACCACGTCCAGCATACCGGCCCCACCCAGTCGCTGCTCGACAAAGTCGTAGGCCTCAATAATCGTGGAGTCCTCGCGGAAATTTTTCGTAAAGTCCGTCTCCACTTCCAGGAACAACATGCCACTGGCAATGGCCCCCATGATGGATACCATGACCAGGCCAATCGGCACCGGATATCGCGAAATGGTGCGCGAACTGAACTTGAGCAGGCGTTCCAGCCAGCCCTCGCCCCACGTTTCCTGCGGATCGGTGTCGACATTACCCAACAGGGCCAGTCCGGGCACAACCAGCAAGACGTTGAGCAAAACAAACAGGCTGCCCAGCGTCATCATCCAGCCGAAATCGGAAACCGGTTCAACATCGGCAATCGTCAACGCAAAGAACCCGGCTGCTGTGGTCAGGCAGGTCCAGGTAATCGGCAGCAGCAGGGTCGCAAACACGAACTCCATGGCTTCCGGGCGAGTCAGTCCCTTCTTCGATCGGGCCTCGCGGTAGCCCACCGTAATGTGCACGATGGTGGCCACCGAAATCACTGCGACAATCGCCGCCAACATGGAACTGACCATCGTCAGTTTCCAGTCCAGCAGGGACAACAGCGTCAGCGTCATCCACAGTGACAACTGGAACACGGCGATCGGAATGATCACCCAGCGGATACTGCGAAAGCAGACTACGATCACAAACGCCATCAACAACAGGCTGATTTGATTCAGCCGTTGGCCATCGCGGCGTACAAACGCAAAGCCATCGGACACGAGTACCGCTTCGCCGGTGATGCGGGCATCGGGCCAGTCGCTGGCGATGTTGCGCAAGGTGCTAATCGTCTTGAAACGCGGTATCTGCAGTGACTCGGCGGGTTCCAGCAGACAGACAATGGCCGCGGTTTGGACAACGGCCGCGGTTTGGTCTTCCGACTTGTCGGGCAGGTTGTGTGTGTAGCCCTCAAACGTTTGCAAAAACCCTAAGACGATCGGATCGTTGTCACGCAGGACAGGTTCAAATTGCTCGTCACGTTTTAGCAAGTTGCCGAGCGTGTAGACTTTCTTGAGCGCGCCGTTGATTTCGGCAAGGCTCAGCACGCCAATCACACCGCGAACTTCGGCCAGTTTCGCCGAGCGTTGCTCCAGGCGTTTCAGGCCGCCACCGTCAGGCGAGAACAAATCTTCGTCATCATAGGCGGCCAGCACGATTTCTGCGCCACCATCTGGGCCACCAAAGATTTCCTTCAGCCGCTGATAATCCTGCAAACTCGGATTATCCTCGGCGAACATGCCCTCGATCGAATTATCAAAGGCGACGTTGTCCTTAAGCATGTACGCAGCAGCGCCGGCCGAGAGTGCCACCACGAGCAAGATCCAGCGAGCGTTGACCAGCCAGCGGGCAAATATTTGAACGCGATTGGGATGTCGAATAGTCAACGCAATTTACGGAATTCGCTAGCACCTGCATGACGATCGCCGGAATATCCAGGCAACCACCGCATTCAGGCTGGAATAAAACACCACCACGGGAGACGAATCCGCCGTTACCCGGAAGCGTCTGAGCCAGCCGACCGGGTTGAGGCCGATTATAAGCCGGGACCCAAACACCGGCAAACGCCGATTAACTTAACCCTGCCGGCCGCCGCCACAAGTCGGCATTGACGATGGCCGCAGTGATTTCTATGGTCGCCCACCTTAATTAAATGCTCCGGGTGTTGCCGAAAACGAATCATTCAGTTCGTCGTCAGCCACAGCCGGAGATTACGTAACGAGATTCCATGAGCAAGGAGGCAACAGTGGAATTCGCTTCGTCATCTCATCCCGTTCCTGTGCAGTCCGTCCCATTGCTGGACGTTAAACGCGGCAACCAGCCATTGCTGGATCCAATCATGCAGACGCTGCGTGAAATATGCGAATCGGGTTGGTTCATCGGTGGGCCTCATTGCCAAAATCTCGAAGCACTGGTCGCTGAAAACTGTGACACCGAATTAGCCGTGGGCTGTGCCTCGGGCAGCGACGCGTTGTTGCTGGCCCTGATGGCGTTGGATATCAAACGCGGCGATGAAGTGATCGTTCCCAGTTTCACTTTCTTTGCCAGCGTCAGTGCGATTACTCGACTGGGGGCCACACCGGTGTTTGTGGACATTGACCCCCGAACCTTCAATATGAATCCGGCCCTGCTTCCCGATCTGATCACCGAGAGCACCCGGGCGATCATGCCGGTGCACCTGTTCGGTCGATGTGCCGACATGATGGCCATTAACGAAATCGCCCGCCAGCACGATTTACGAGTCATTGAGGATGCGGCACAGTCGATCGGCGCCTCGTATGAAGGTCGTCGCGCGTGCAGCATGGGCGACGTCGGATGCCTCAGTTTCTATCCCACCAAGAACCTCGGCGGATTTGGCGACGCGGGGATGGTGGCCACCAACAATGGCGAACTGGCAGCCCGGATTCGCCGACTGGCCAACCACGGCATGGAGCCCCGTTATTACCACAGCGAGGTCGGAATCAACAGCCGGCTGGATGCCATGCAGGCTGCCATCCTCGGCATCAAAATGGCCCAGTTGCAACGATACAGCGTCATGCGACAACGCAACGCAAACACGTATCGCAAGTTGCTGGTGGCTCGGGGACTGGCCAGTTATCTGTGCGTGCCCGAAGACGACGCGCATTGCGATCACGTGTGGAATCAATTCACCATCCGCATTCCGGACGGCCGACGCGACGAGATTCGTCAGCAACTGGCCGACCGCGGCATCGGCAGTGAAATCTACTATCCGGTACCCATGCATCAACAAGAATGCTTTGCCAGGCTTGGTTATCACACCGGCAGCTTGCCGGAGACCGAACGGGCTGCCGGCGAAGTCCTTAGTCTGCCGATCTTTCCGGAACTGACCACGGCGGAAATCCAGTACGTTGTTGACGGACTGACCGAAGCCTTGTCGGCAGGCCAGGATTATTCGAGACGCCTGGCGTCCTGATCGTTACCTGAGGTTGTGCGTTATTCAAACACGTGAAAACGCGGAGCGTAAGTAGCCGAAGTGGTAACACTTCGGGAGGGCTGCCTTGCTGCCTCGAATTTCTGCAAATCCGGCTACGTGGGGGAATCTGCTGAAAAACCCGGTGCATTGGCGATTTGCGAATGCCGTTGCCTGGCATCGCCGATAATTCTCACGTAGCGACTTGGATCAACCTGGCCAGCTGCCGTACCAGCAGGCCGGTTTCTGGTATGGATGCCCGCGCTGCCGGCCGGATGTTATACGCGCCAAAACCGCTACAACTGGAATGGTCGCCGATCCGTGTCGGTGCCCGTCCCGGGCCCTGGCCGGTTTTCGCGATTTCTTGACCCTCAACTTTCGCGGTAACTATACTTGACATCGAGAGTTACCGGGTAAGTTCGACCGTATTCCGCTCATCAGGAAGGAAACGATCCGTGTTCATGCTGCGTTTGGTGTTGGTCACATTGTGCCTTGGAGCATTTCTGACCAGCGATGCCGCTGCCCAGCCGCGCGATTTCGCTCCGGGCGTCCTTCAGGTGATCGAGCCGAAAATCGACGGTCGCGACACGCATTCGCTGCCCATGCCCTTGCCGGGACTCGATGGCGATCTGGCACCCGAGGATTACACGCCGAATTTCCCCGCCCGCACCGAGACGCTGTACGGGCAAACCCGGCAGATCATTTTTTATCGTGATGTCTGGCAACACGAATTTGCCTTCCTGCCCCTGCGGCAACTGAAAATCCCGTCCACCGATGAATTGGGCCGCGTGCAACAACGCAACGTGTGGTACCTCGTCTACCGACTGCGCAATGTAGGTGCCGCGATTACACATGATGCCGTGACCGATCCCAACACCGGCCGAACGGACTACGTTCCCAGAACTGAGGGTGGCATACCGGCCGATTACACTTTGAGCAACCGCTTTTTTGGCCGGTTTATCCTGAACGGCTGGGTGCAGGATCTGGAAACCGACATGTATTCGGAAGTGACGTACACCGACCAGGTGTCGCCGGCGATCACACGCATGATCCAGCAGGAGGAAGACCCCGATCGACCGTTGCTGGACCGCATCCAGCTGACTCAGAAAATCCTCGAACGGGTACCGGCGGATTCCAGCGAAGATGGCGTGTGGGGCGTCGCCATCTGGTACAACGTAGACCCGTCCATTGACTTTGCTTCGGTCCGCATCACGGGCCTGACCAACGCCTATCGCATCGTGGTTAACCCCGACGGCACTCTGGACTTTCGCTATCGCACCTTGCAGCTGAACTTCTGGCGTCCCGGTGACGGGATCCAGCAGGATCAGGACGCCATTGTTTTCGGGATTCCGTTGACCGATGATCCGCTTAAGCAAATTGATTTTGCACGCCGTTACCGGTTGCCCGGGCCGCTGATTCGCGGCGAGATCGTGGACCAGAATACGCTGAGGTCCAATCTGATCTTTGAAGCAGACGCCGATCTGGATTCCGTCAGTTTCGAATCCGGTGTGGCCAAACAACTGGACGCCGGCCAGATCCCGGACTCGGTGTCCAACGCCTTTGCCAACGCCGGCATCTCGCTGGGCGGCGACGCGTCGCTGATAACCACAATCGGTGGCCAGCAGTGGACGATCAACGATACGTGGGAAGGCCAGCCTCGCGCCTTCGTGATCAAGCTGCAGCCGGAATTCTGGGAAAAAAGCGGCGAGACCGGCATCCGCTTCATCAGAAGCCTTGATTATCTGTGGATTTACGAGTAAATTTCCGAATCTGAAATTGCTCAATCCGGCCACATGCAAGGTATCCAGCAATGGCTCACAAGAAAGGTCAAGGCTCCAGTCGTAACGGTCGCGATTCCAACGCGCAGCGACGGGGCGTCAAGAAATTCGGCGGCGAACAGGTGATCGCCGGCAATATTCTCGTACGACAGTGCGGCAACCGTTTTCACGCCGGCAAAAACGTGGGGCAAGGCAAGGACTACACGCTGTTTGCACTGTGTGATGGCCACGTGATGTTCGATCGCAAGGGCCGCCGCATCAGCATCGTGTCCGCCGAGGCCAGCTAGGCACGGGCCGCTTCCGCACCTCGGAAATACCAACAAAACTCGACAAGCCGCTGTGTCAACCAGCGGTTTTTTTTTGTGGCTTTCTGGATTCCTGGGCTTCTTTGGCAGGGCCGCGGAATCAACGGCCTCCAGCTCAGGCGTGCCGCCGCACTGATCGCATCCTATTGAGTGAGATCGACAGGCTGCTTTTCTGATGAGCACTGGCAGTCTGTTGACTGGCACTGGCAGTCTGTTGACTGGCACTGGCAGTCGCCATTGCATGTCGACGAACCATCGAGGCACTCTTGACAGTCGGCTTCGCCGAAGCAATCCGGACCCATGGTCGAAGTCACCGAACTCGGTGACGGAGGCGGCAGTCACGTAGCGCAGTCGGACGAGGGAAAGACGAGTGTCTTTACCAGCAGAGCTGCCGCGAGTATGAGAAATATGCCCAGCAGTTTCGAGGTCATTGATCGTTTCTCCAGACTTGCAAAGCCACCGCCCAGACAAGGAACCGGTTCGAGGTTAAATCAGGCAGCCCTCCGGGACAAGCGGTTCCTGATTGCGTTCCGTAGTGCAGCTCGCCAATTCATCCGATTTTTATTATCGGAAGCCGGGATTGTGGCAAATCAACATCAATCACGACCTTGTGGTGTTTTGTCACCATCGCCGGCTGGTTCCCGGCAGCCGGATTCAGCACCTAAATCCATTGTCCTGTTGAGGTTAGAGATCTTGATCGACCCAATTTCGCGGACTGGGCATTGCATGTGCAAACACTTCATGCGTTCGCCCCACGTTCCTCGCGAAAGCACCACATGCCCAAAACTCCTGCCTCACGGCCCAATCCGGCAACTCCAGGCAAGAAAGCCGTCAAACCAGCCACCAAACCAAAACGCCATGTCGACGTAGAAAACGCACTGGACGATCCCGTACGCATGTACCTGATGCAAATGGGTCGCATTCCACTGCTGACGCGGGAAGAGGAAGTCAATTCGGCCATTGCGATCGAGGAGACGCGCATCAAATATCGTCACGCCATGCTGGCGACCGATTTCATGCTGCAGGGCGCCCTGGATTTGCTGGAGCAGGTACGTGACGGGAAATTGCGTCTGGACCGGACCATCGAGGTTTCGGTCACCAACAAAGCGGAAAAGAAACGCATCATGCAACGGCTGGTGCCCAATGTGGAGACGCTGAAGCTGTTGCTGGACGCCAACACGCATGATTTCCTGATCGCCATCAATCGCAGGCGCCCGCAGGCCCAGCGGCATACGGCATGGCGTCGACTGGTTCGCCGACGTTATCGCGCGGTTCGTCTGATCGAAGAATTGAACCTGCGGATCAACCGGCTGCAGCCGTTGTTTCAGCAACTGTGCGACGTTAATGAGCGGATGCAATTGCTGTACAAACAGCTGGCCGAGGCCTCCAGCAACGGTACGGGCTATGTAGCCAACCGAACCATCGAGGAAATCCGCGCCGATCTGCATTTCCTGATGAAGAAGACTTTCGAGAGCCCCCGCACGCTGGCCCGCCGCATTCGCAAGACGCAACGCTACCAACAACACCATGATCGTGCCAAACGGGTGCTGTCGGCCGGCAACTTGCGGCTGGTCGTTTCCATCGCCAAGAAATATCGCAACCGTGGCCTGAGTTTTCTGGATCTGATTCAGGAAGGCAACACCGGGCTGATGCGGGCCGTTGACAAGTTCGAACATGCCCGCGGCTACAAATTCTCGACCTACGCGACGTGGTGGATTCGCCAGGCCATCACCCGCGCCATCGCCGACCAAAGCCGCACCATTCGCGTGCCGGTTCACATGATCGACACGATGAGCAAGGTGCGCAATGTGATGCGGGAACTGGTCCAGGAACTGGGCCGCGAACCATCGGCCGAAGAGACCGCCGAGCGAGCCAATTTGTCGATCGAGGATGCCAGGGTGATCATGAAGATGGCCCGACAGCCGTTGTCACTGGACCAGCCCGTGGGCGACCACGATGACAGCTACTTTGGCGAATTCCTCGAAGATCATCGCGATGATGATCCGTTATACGAAACCAATCAAACGGCCCTGAAAATCCGGATTGAGGAAGCCATGGAGCATCTCAAC
>CAMYKF010000756.1 GCA_947258905.1 uncultured Pirellulaceae bacterium
CAGCCACCGCCGCCGCAACCGCCACCCCAACCGCCGCCACAACCAGAGTCACAGCCGCCGCCGCAACCAGAGTCACAGCCGCAACCGTAGGAAGTCGCAATCACGGTATCTTGTGCCGGACAGCAACCGGTGTCGCATCCGCCACAGCCACCGCCGCCGAACAGACCGCCGAGCAGTCCGCCGCCGCCGCCGCAGCCACCGTCGCAACCGCAACCGGCTGCCACCGCACCGCCGCAACCGCCGTCACAGCCACAACCGGTGTCGCAACCGCCACAACCGGTATCGCAACCGCCACAACCAGCGTCGCAGCCACCGCCGCAGCCGCCGCCGCCGAGCAGTCCGCCACCGCAGCCACCGCCGAACAGTCCGCAACCACCGCAACCGCGGTTAAAGAAGTTGCCGAACTGGGGGCAGCACATGCTGTAGCCACAGCCGTTGTCAAAGTTCAAAGCTCCGCCATCGCAACCACAGCCGGCGACGGCCGGAGTGTCACAACAGGTAGAAGCACAACCACCGCAACCGGATCGACCCAGCATGCGGTTCAACAAATCCTGTCCGTAGCAGTTGCTGCTACAGAACGCCATGCCGCAAACCAGCGTGGCAATAACCATTTTGAGTTTCATCGAGACTCATCTCCAGGGCTTGACTGGTTTTTCTGAATCATTCCAACATCAATTGATGATCGGCCGCGCCACCAAAATTAGCTGGAAGCAATGCACCGTCGCGGGTCAGGTTCGCTCGACAAGTCGGGCGAAGGCCGGAGACATATTTGCCGTTCAATTCAGTGCAAGGGCTCAAAAACCAGAGTTACTGAGTCGCAGCCGGCCAAACCATCCATGATCTGATTGCCCGGCTTTGGACAAACCGTGTGTTCTGGCACTTATCAGAACAATCATCCGTGATATCGGGTGCCGTTTGGGGTTGATTCGAGTGCCAGTGTTGTTTTTTGGCAATTACCAAATACTCTCGTTCTTGCGCACAGTCGCATCGCGACGATCAGGCAAACTGTGACTGCCCTGCCCGCAGCCGCAATTAGCTGCCGGGCAACTTGCATTGGTGTCCTGACCCGCCCGCATTACAATAATCAGCACGTTCGGTACATCTTGCCAGGCAGGGTCTGCGGTTGTTAACGAGAATGTGGATCAAACAGGTTCTGTTGTGTGGCATCTTGCTGGCAGCGGCCGCGTCGGCCGGCTGTCTCGGAGACCGCTACGAGACGAATGTGCCGCCCGCCGATTTGCAGCTGTGGAAATCGGCGGATTCGCAGACTGGTCAGGGATACGGGTGGCCCCGATACCAGCGGCAGGATCAGACATTGCCTGACCGGGGTACGCTGCCCGGTGCCGGAACTTTGCCGCGTGGGACCCTGCCACAGCGTGGGACCCTGCCACAGCGCGGGACCCTGCCACGTCGTGGGACCCTGCCCTCGGGACGTTAGTCGCACCGGGGGCCGGCATTGCCAGGGGTCCATCCTCACCTGTTTGCGGCCGCAGCTATCCCGCGAGGTTCTTCTCGAAATTGGTGGCCGTTTTTTGAGTTGACCAAAAAAGCATGTGGGGCAACCGGCCCGATAGGTGGGGCTTTAACCCGACGTTTGATTATCCCCGAAGGACCGACCGCAAGCGGCGACTGTCATGCGCAAGATACGCTATTCCTCTTCAATGACTTCCTTGACCTTGGCAACGAAGTGAGGCAATTTGCCCTCGGGACTAAGCTCACGGGCTTTCTTTTCGGCAGCTTTCTTTTGATTGAAAGCGTATTTGGCCACGGGCTTCATGGCGTGATTAAACACGGCCCAATACAGACGTTGACGGGCATCCTCGTCTTTTTTGGCGCGGCTTTTCCGTTTCGTCTTCTTTTTGGGGGCTTTCTTTTTGGCCGCTTTTTTCTTGGTGGCCTCATCTTCCGCCTTGGCTGTTTTCTTTTTGGTTGTTTTCTTTTTGGTCGTTGTCTTTTTGGCAGCCTTGGTGGTTTTTTTGGCGGTCTTCTTTTTGGTGGCGGCCTTGGTGGTCTTTTTCTTGGCCATGGCGACCTCGGGAACTTGTCGAAATATGGATGTCTGTCGCAGCAATCGCGGCGGCGAATTTCCGAATGGGAAGGGCACAGTCTAGCGGGTTTTGGCGTGCCTGAACACCGTGCCTGCCGGCGCTGCCAGCCGGTCTGATTCTTTCCTTTTACCGGGTCGGCCGGTCAATCCTCAAAGCCCGTTTCACGGTGATATTTTTTCCGCAGCACGGCGTATTCATCCGCCTGGGGGATCGCTACCTGGCTGGTGTGGCCGGTGCCCGGTGCGGCCTGCTGCGCCGCGTCAAACATGGCCGTCAAATATCGCCGGCACCAGCCGCATCCGGTGCCGGCCCCGAAGCAATCGGCCAGCTGGGCGGCGCGTCGCGGCTTTTCAATCCGCAGGTAACTCTCGATCTTGCGACGCGTCACGTGAAAACAAAGACAGACTTCCTGATCGGGATCCACCATGAACACCTTCAAACAAATCCGGATTTTGATCGTGCAGTGCCGATCGCCTGACTTGCCTTTTGTCGACGCTGCACCGATTATCATCTAGTCGTTATACCCGTTTTCTGGAACTCACGTGCAATTCCTGCTGGACCATCTGGAATCCCTTGAAGACTGGCTTGCCGAGCGCGGACAGCGGACGTTTCGCGCGCGGCAAATCCACCAGTGGCTGTTTCACCAGCGGGCCACTTCGTTTGCCGAAATGACCGACCTGCCGCTTGCTCTCCGCGATGAACTCTCCAGCCACTTCATGCTCGATTCCGTATCGATCGCCAGGCATCAGCAATCGCCGGACGGGACCGAAAAACTGCTGCTGCAACTGGCCGACGGAAATCACGTCGAATGTGTCCTGCTGCGTGACGGCGCGCGGCGTTCGATCTGTGTCAGCAGCCAGGTCGGCTGTGCCATGGGCTGTGTGTTTTGCGCCAGTGGACTCGATGGCGTCGAACGAAATCTGACCACGGGTGAAATCGTGGGGCAGATGCTGCTATTGCAAAGACAGTTGCCCGCGGAGGAACGGCTCAGTCACATTGTCATGATGGGGATGGGCGAGCCCCTGGCGAACCTGAACCACGTGCTGCCGGCGCTCGATTGGGCCAGTCGTCCCGAGGGATTGGGTATCAGCCCGCGACGCATCACGATTTCCACGGTGGGATTGCCTCAGGCCATTGACCGGCTGGCTGCCGAAAACTGTCGTTACAACCTGGCGGTATCGCTGCACGCGGCGCATGACGAATTGCGCAACCGCCTGGTACCGGTTAACGAGCGAATCGGCATCAAGTCCCTGCTGGATGCCGCTGATCGCTACTTCGAAGTCTCCGGACGGCGGTTGACGTTTGAATATGTGTTGTTGGCCGGGGTCAATGATTCGGTACAGGACGCGCAGCGATTGGCGAAACTGCTCAAGGGCAAATGCCAGCTGCTGAACGTGATTCCTTACAACCCGGTGGCCGGATTGTCGTGGCGGACACCATCGCCCTCAGCCGTCTCGGCGTTTCGTGACGTTTTGGTTAAAGCGGGCATCGAGATCAAGTTTCGGCAACGCAAGGGCGACCAAATCGACGCCGCTTGCGGCCAGTTGCGTCGTTTGCAGCAATCGCGTCCAGCGAAGCTGCACGATCTGACCAAACCGAATATCGGCTGATCGGACTGGCATCATCCGGCAAAAAAGCTGCCCTGCTGGCAGAACCTTGGCCGCTTTGGGGCGTTTAATTCAGGCACACGCCAATCAAGCGATCGCCGACGTCCGATCTGGCCGACGGCATGCCGGCAGGTAACAATGGGACTTGTGACCAGTCAAACGTTCCGTTGACGCTGCCGGAGTGAATTGCGTGTCGGCTGACAATTCGACCACCCCGACCAAGTACGAACTAACCGATCCGGATGTGCGGTTGATGTTGCAGGTCCGCGATGGCAGCGCCGCAGCGTTTGAGCAACTGGTACATCGTTACCAGGCCAGACTGACCGGCATCCTCGAACACCTCGTTCCCGGACAGGGACAAGCCGAGGACCTGGCCCAGGAAGTGTTCATGCGGGTGTACCGGGCGCGGGAGTCGTATCAGCCGACCGCCAAATTTTCCACCTGGTTATTCACGATTGCCAACAATGTCGCCAGCAATGCAATCCGCAAGCTGGTGCGACGCAAGGAAATCAATTTACAGGCATCGCCCAGCGGACAGAATCTGGCCCGGCCGCTGGACGATATGGCCAAGGCGGCCAGCGGATTGATGCCCACGCGCGAGCTGGCCCGGTCAGAGGTTTCGGAAGTCGTCAAACTGGCCATCCAGTCACTGGGAGATAGGCAACGCACGGCCCTGTTACTGTCAAAATACGAACACATGAGTTACGAGGAGATCGGGCAAACGATGGGATTGTCGCCGCAAGCGGTCAAGAGTCTGCTTTCACGTGCGCGAGGCAATCTGCGTGACATTCTGCAACCCTACATGCAACTGGGCCTGCGCCCGCCTGGTGACGCAACTGGAAAGGCAGCGCCGGTCAACGCCAGTCTGCCAGTGCAAACATCTCCTTCGGACGACACGCCTGCGACAGGCATCGGTACATCATGACGGACAAGGATTCAAAAACCGAACCAATTGCTGACGCGATGGACTCGCCGACCGAGCCGCTGCGCGAAGACACCGACGTCAATCCGGTGGACCAGACGCTGGTGGCATATCTGGACGGCGAGTTGACCGAGACGGAAACGGAAGAGATCGAATCCCGGCTGGCCAATGACGAGCCATTGCGAAACCGGCTGCACGAATTGCAGGCTGCCTGGGACATGCTCGACGAGCTGCCGCATAGCGAGCCGGACCGCGGCTTTGTGAAAAGCACGATCGAAATGGTCGTAACGGCTTCCAAACGAAAAAAGGCCCGTTGGCATCGCTGGCCGCTGCGGATTGCTGGTGTAGCCGTTGCCTTCGTGCTTGCTGCCGCTGTCGCCTTTCAAGTGGTGAGAAGTATCCAGAATCAACCGTATCGCGAATTCGTCACCGATCTCGATTTCCTGGAAAACGTCGACATGTACGATTCGGTTGGCAGTCTCGAATTCCTCGAGGAACTGCATGCCGAGGGTTTGTTCGCAGCACAGGAGGATCTGTCGAATGAACCGTAGGTCGCATTGGCTGGATATCAGTACCGGGATCCTGCTGGCCGCGCTGGCCCTGACCCTGACGCCACTGGCGATGACAGGCGGTCTGTCGAACCAGCAGCGATTTGAACAGCTTGGCAGCGAGGAATTGTCCGAGATCAAAAACCAAAAGCGTCGCTACGATGCGATGCCCGAACCCAAACAGCAGCGTCTCAGACAATTGCACGAGCAACTGGCCGGGCACCCGGACCGCGACGCCCTGATGGCGACGATGCGGGCCTATTACGACTGGCTGGGCAAGCTGGAAAGCAATTCCCGACGCGCACGGTTGAAAAGCCTGGAGACTGTGGAACGCGTTGAGGAAGTGCGCAGTATTCGGCTGCGACAAGCCGAGCAATTCTTTGGCTACGAATTGCCTCGCGGCGACGTCCAGAAACTGTTTGGCTGGACTGCAGAATTCGTCAAGCAAAACGACGAGCAAATTGAAAAACTGTTCAACGAACGCATGGACGAATCCGAACGCGGTAACCGCTCGGCGGCGCGTCGCCAGTGGATGGCTCGCCGTCCCGATATCCAGTTCCTGGTGCTGTACAACTTTCACCCCGAACAGGCCCTTTCACTGATCGACAACGACGATTTGAATCAGCTGAAATCCAGTCTCTCCAGCGAGGCCAATCAAAAACTCGACGAACAACCGGATGACACCGCCCGCAAAAGGCTGGTCTATCGCTGGGTGGTGTCGGCGATCGAAGCCCAGCGGCGACCACCGCCGTGGGACCTGCGGAATTTCTACGAGATCGAAATGTCGGCCGAACAAAAGGAACGTGTCGACAACATGGATCGACAACAACGCGAGCGCGAAATCATCCGGCTCTACAATCGCAGTCGCGACCGGGCCCAGTTCGGCATCCCCGGCGAACGGCGACGGTCCGGCAGGGGCCGCGAATCTTCCCGTGATCAAGGCCCCGAGGACGACGAGGCAAAGGACCGCCAAAACGAGCCCAGGGGCGCCTGAGCCGTGGCTCGTACCGGGGTGACCGTTCGCCGGTTGCACGGTTTGCAACGGAAAACGCCGGTGTTATCGGCGTGTGGCGATCCGGATTGCCGATAAGGAACTTTCGAGGCCCGGAATTCGTCTATAATTTGGATTCAGCAGATCGACCACCGGATTGGACCAGATCTGCCGGAACCGGCTTTTCTCCGGACGTTTTTTTGTCCACGTCAGCCGACAACCCCCGTTGCCGCTCAGCTTATGTCCCAATCGACCATCAAAGACCCCAGCGCCCAACTCGATCAGTACCTGCATCAGCAGATGCGAAAGACCGGAACCCAGGTCAAGCTGATCGATCTGTTCACTGCCAGCATGACGCTGTTCGCCGGCCTGCTGGGCGGACTGTTTTTGCTGGCCATTATCGATGCGTGGATCGTTGAACTGGCGGGCTGGGCGCGGTGGGTCTGCCTGATCGGATTGCTTGGCGGAGCCCTTTTCTATGTGGTGCGGATAATTGTGCCGCTGTTGATCTGGAGAGTAAACCCGGTTTACGCCGCCCAGGTTGTCGAGTCCGCGCGACCGGGCCTGAAAAACAGCCTGATCAACTACATGCTGTTACGCAAAACCGACGACAAGGTCTCGCGACGCGTGATTGATATCGTCGGTTCGCGGGCAGCCAACGACATTTCGGGCGTCCCGGTGGAAAACACCGTCGACAAATCACACACGATTCGCATCGCTGCCGTGCTGACCGCGATCGTGATTGCTCTGGGTGGCTACAAGATCCTCTCGCCCAAGGATCCTTTTCAGACATTCGCACGGATTGCGGCGCCCTCCTCCGACATCACCAAGCCGGCACGGGTGCAAATCCGCGAAGTCCAACCGGGTGATGCGGAAGTGTTCTTTGGCGAACAACTGCAGGTTACCGCACGGGTAACCGGCCAGCTGGACGAAGGCGGTGTGCGGCTGGTGTATTCCACTCGCGATGGCCAGGTCCTCAACGGTTCCATTCGCATGGACCCGACCAGTTTACGCAACCAGTACGCGGCCACCCTGCAAACCACGCCGCGCGGCATCGAGCAGCCACTGGAATACCAGGTGATTGCCGGAGACGGAGCTTCCCGCAAGTACAAGGTTGCCGTCAAGACGACGCCAATCCTGACCGTCGAATCGATTACGTACACGCCACCGGCCTACACGAAACTGCCCGAGAATACCGTCACCGGTACCAGTTCCATTTCAGGCGTCGAGGGAGCGACGGTGCGCATCACAGGATTGGCCAACAGCGATATCAAAACGGCCTTCATTGAACTGGGTCGCGAATCGGAAGCCGGCGAGTTCCAGCGGATCAACACCGCACCGATGACTAAAATCGACGAACGCCGTGCCGAAGGCAGCTTCGTATTGCGTCTGGACAACAAACGACTGGAACCCATGCATACGCGGTTCCGCATGCAGTTGATTACCACCGATGGCGGAAGGAGCCAGCAGGTGGCTACCTATCCCATCGAAGTCAATCCGGACCTGGCACCGCAAATCGTCGTCATTGATCCGGTGCAATCGGAACTGAACGTCCCCGCCAACTCTCGCATCAAATTTGTGGTGCAGGCCGAAGACGACTACGAACTCGTCCAGCTGCAAGTGATCGCCGATCATAACGGGGCGCGTATTTTCCGCGAAGATCTGGATCCGGGTGATCAGGATCTGTCGCATCAGGTCACCACGCAATTCGAAATGTGGCCCAAGAAG
>CAMYKF010000757.1:0-2157 GCA_947258905.1 uncultured Pirellulaceae bacterium
CAATTAGTTGTCAATGACAACTAATTGGTTTACAATCACATTTGTGTGCCTATAATGCGTTTATGAGCAGTCTGGAATCAACCATTAGCGAAATTCGCCAATACTCGCGTCAACTGGTTCGTGAGCTGGACATCGTCAAGGGGGTTTATCTGGGCACCGGATATACGTTTTCGCAATGTCATGTGTTGTTTGAGTTGTCGCGGCACAAGGCGCTTACCCTGATGGAACTGGCAGACCAGCTGCTGATCGACAAGTCGAATACCAGCCGCACGGTGAAGAAGCTGGTGGAATCCGGATTGGTCAAAGCCGAGAAAGTCTCATCCGACCAGCGGCAAAAGCTGTTCAGTCTAACGGCAAAAGGTGAAAGGGTGCTGCGCGCCACGAACGGTCTGGCAGATCAACAGGTCGCGCAGGCACTTGAACATTTGAGTGAGGAACAACAGGAACTGGTGATTCAGGGCATCCAGCTGTACGCCAACGCGCTGCGCAAGAGCCGCTTGCAGGCCAACTACACGATTCGACCAATTCAAAAACAGGATAACCCGCAGGTTGCCCGGTTGATTCGAGATGTGATGACCGAGTTCCAGGCGGTCGGTGAAGGCTATTCCATTGACGACCCCGACGTGGATGACATGTATGGCAGCTACCGCAACAAACGATCGTGTTACTACGTGATTGCCGACTGCGACAAAGTCGTCGGGTGCGGTGGAATCGCTCCATTGACGGGCGGCGACAAGTCCACCTGTGAGCTGAGAAAGATGTTTTTCCTGCCCGAGATACGTGGCCTCGGCCTCGGCCGACGGCTACTGGGATTGTTGATGGATGAGGCCAGAAAACGAGATTACAAAAAGTGTTACCTCGAGACGCTGGATCGCATGTGGCGGGCCAACGAGCTTTATCAAAAAAACGGATTTGAATTACTTGAAAAACCCCTTGGCCAGACCGGGCACTGCAGCTGCGATCGCTGGTACGTGCTGAGTTTGTAGTCACTGGAGGCCCATTGACGTGCAGACCCACGGGAACGCCTCCCCATTAGCCAGACACCAGGCGGTTTTCTTTCGCCGCGGCCAGCGCCGGTTGCCGGACCTTATTGCTTGATTCCCGAATAGACGACGCCACGCACGAACCAGCGCTGGAAAATCAGGAACAGCACGAGCACCGGAGTGACCATCATGACGGCAAACGCCATCAGGTCGCCCCAGCGCAATGGCGGCAGACTGCGAAAGGTGGCCATGCCCAGTGGCAAGGGGCGAACTGATTCGTCAGTGGTGACCATAAGCGGCCACAGGTACAAACCCCAGAACAGCAGGAAGGTCACGATTGCCACGGTGGCGAACACCGGCTTGGAAAGCGGCACAACGATCTGGAAGAAAACTCGCCACGGCCCCGCGCCGTCCATGCGAGCCGCCTCTTCCAGTTCGCGTGGCAACCCGGCAAAGAATGAATAGAACAGATAGATCGAGAAAGCACTGGCCACGAACGGCAGTATCTGGACGAGGTACGTGTCCCGCCAGCCCAGCCAGGTCACTTCATAAAACAGCGGCACGGCAATGGCTTCCAGCGGAATGATCAACAGCGCCAGCACGAATCCCATCGTCAACCAGCGTCCGCGAAAACGCAGCCGGGCCAGTGCATATCCGGCCAATGAATTCACGACCAGTCCGGCCAAGACGATCGAACCGGTAATGATCAGCGAGTTCAGCAGGTACACGCCAAAGGGCACGCGCGTGAGCACTTCCCGGTAGTTATCCAGCGACACGTCCACTGGAATGAAAGCCTGCCACGAACCGGCTTCCGGCAGCACACGTTCATCCGGCTTCAGGCTGGCCACCAGCATGAACAGGATGGGCGAGATATAGATCAACGCACACACCGACAGGCACCCGTAAACCGCCAGCTTCCGCCAGAAACGCATTGCTTGTTTTGGTGTTTCGTGGTTGCCAGTCATGGCAGCTCTCGCTCTTCGCGCATCAACCAGCGAGAGCCGACGGTAATCGCCAGGACGATCACGAAGAACACAACGGTCATTGCCGAGGCGCGGGCGATCTGTTGCCGCTCAAATGCCGCAGTCACCGCTTCGTACATGACGGTGGTGGTCGCGTCGTTGGGTCCGCCCTGGGTCAGAATTTGCACTTGATCGAACAGACGAAAAGACAG
>CAMYKF010000757.1:2254-10070 GCA_947258905.1 uncultured Pirellulaceae bacterium
GTCGTACAACTGGCTGGGGATTGCCTGCAAGCCGGCCAGCAAAATGACCATCTGCAAACCCATACCCTGCCAGATGGAAAGCAGGATCAGCGCCGGCAACGCCAGCAGCGGATCGTGCAAAAAATCACGCGGTTGCCAGATGTCCCACGTGACCATATTCAACAGACTGTTGAGAGTCCCCGTGGGACCGGGCGCGAGGATCAATTCCCAGACGACTGCCACCATGGCCATCGGGAACACAACGGGCATAAAGAACAGCGTGCGAAAAATGGCCATGCCTTTGAGCGCCTGATTCAAGGCCAGTGCCACGGCCAGCGCCAAGGCGGTCTGCAGTGGGACGACAACCATAGCGAACAGGCCGTTGTTAATCAGTGCCTGGCGGAACGATTCATCGGCGAGAATCCGGCGAAACTGTTCCAGACCCACGAACCGCGTGGGCAGCGGTGAACCCAGACGCAGGTTGGTGAACGAGAATCCCGCGGCTAACAGGAAAGGCACCAGTACAAATGCGGCCAGACCAAGCATCGCCGGCAACAGCATCGCCCAGGCCACCGCCGTGTTGTCCCCCAGCCGACGGTTGTTGCGCGTCATCTTCGCGTCCTACCTTTGCGGGTAACCTTCGTTGTCGCGGATATCTTCGTCGATGGTGGCCACTGCCTTGTCCAGCGCGTGCTGCACCGACCCGCCATTGCGGATATCGGCGAACGCTTCCTGAAACGCGCTGGTGATGACGGGGTAGGCAGGAGTACGGGGGCGGGGAACCGAGTGACCAGCAGTCAGTTGTTTTGCGAACAGATGCAACGGCCCGTCGGTGCGATACAGCGGACTGCCGGCCACACCGCTCGTCGTACCGGGAACGGCCCCGTTGGCACCCGTCATGGCCAGCACTTCATCAGTTTGCAACAGGAACTCAACAAATCTCGCCGCGGCTTCCGGCTGTTCGCATTTATTGGTAACGCCCCAACACCACGACCCCTGCCCGGTCAGTGTTCCTTGTCCAAAATCGGGAAGTGGCAGGATCACCAGGTCATCGCCGATGGCTTCAGAGTAACGCGGGTAATCCCAGTGCCCGCTCCAGGACAGTGCCACACGACCTTGTGTAAACGCGGCATCGTCCACGTCAGGATCGACTTGTCCGTCGACGATCCACGACTGGATCGAAGTCAGCGCTTGAACTGACGCCTGGCCATTCAGGATTCCCGCCGCCGATTGGTAATCCTGTCGGTTGATCAAATCGCCGCCGGCCGACTGGATGGCGGGTGAGAAGGCGTAGGTAAACCACTCGCCGTCATAGTTGAGTTTAAGATCAAGCACGGCACCATCGTCATCGACAGCGGCCAGAGCTTTCAACAGTTGGTCAAATTCCTCCACCGTCCACGCGTCGTCCGGTCCGCTGGGGATGCGCGCTCCGACCTGCTGCAACATGCTGCGCCGTCCGTACAGGCCCAGTCCCGAATCAAACGTGCCGACACTGTACAGGTCGCCGCGAAAGGTGCCTTGTTCGACGATGGATGGCAGCAAGTCCTCGATCACTTTCGGCGCCACCAGATTGTCCAGCGGCCTGAGATAACCCTGCCACACATAGTTGTAAAGAAACGGCCCATCGAACTCGAGCACATCCGGCAGGTCTCCGGCCAGCGCTGCAGCCTGCACTTGTCCGTTGTAGGTGCCTTCGGGAATCATGTTCAATTCGACGACGATCTCGTCCTGACTGGCGTGGAACCGCTCCACCTGTTGCCGGATCGTATCGCGTTCCGATTGTCGACCTGAATGAAACCATACGTCGAGCGTAATTTGACCGGACGAAGTGGAGCCTCCGGAATTGCATCCGGCCAGCGCGACAACCGCCATGGACCAGACCATCAGAATCGACTTCATGGTTGCCAGACCGGCGTGATGATTCCCTGGTTGTCGTGACTCCGGCATTGGCAATTTCTCCTGGAAGCCGGCGACCGGCATCCATGGGTTAGTCGGATTTGGGAGGTGACGGGATCAGACGCGGTGCCCGGCCTGCCTGGATTTCATTAATCCGTTGTTGCGTTGACTGCACGGCCTGCGTATTTTCCAGCGCCGCGATTTCCATTCGAAAGTTGACCTCTCCGCCGCCCGGCAACCTGGGAAGGCGTCCGTTGGCCCGTTCCACCGAGCGATTCCAGGGATACCCGGAGCCGGGCTCCAGGCCAGGGCAATCGCACCTAAATGGGCAGATTGGTGATTTAGGGCAAAGGTGATTGTGATACAACGTTGTCTTCCCGAATACTGATTGCGTCAAGGAGGACGTTGTAATGTCACAAGCCAAAACGGCAATGATTGCCTGTCACTTTGAATCGCTAAAAGACCCGCGTGCCAGTCGAGGTCAATACCATCCGCTGATCAATATCCTGACGATCGGGATTTGCGCAGTAATTTGCGGAGCCGAGTCATTTACCGACATGGAGGAATTTGGCAAACGGAAAAAGAAATGGTTTTCACGATTTCTGGATCTGACACACGGAATTCCTTCCCATGACACGTTCAACAACGTGTTTGCCCGATTGAATCCCACGATGTTCGAACAGTGTTTGCTGAGCTGGATTACTTCGCTTCACGAACTGTCGGCGGGTCAGGTTTTGCGAATTGACGGCAAGACGTTGCGTCGCAGTTATCAAAAAGGTGATCCGCAGAGCGCGATTCATATGGTGAGCGTATGGTCCAGCAAGAACCATCTTTCGCTGGCCAGCGAACGGTGTGGTGAAACAGGAGGGGAGTCGCTGGCCATTCAGAAATTGCTGGATTTGATTGAGATTCAGGGAGCTTTGGTCACGATTGACGCCGGCGGAACGACCCGGCCGATTGCCCAGCAGATCATCGACCGCCAGGGGCATTATGTGTTGGCGGTCAAAGGCAACCAGCGGAAACTTCACAAGGCAATCACGGAATTCTTTAGCGACCACCTGGAAGACGACTTCAGGCGATACCCGTGTCGCTACACCGGCGTTGAAGAAGACGAACATGGCCGTGTTGACGAGCGGCATTATTACCTGGCCAAAATACCCGAGGATTTTGCAGGGGGCGACTGGCCCGGCATCAAGGCGATTGGCATTTCGGTTCACTACAGTCAACGAGCCGGCAAAACCACGGAAAAAATCCGATACTATGTGGCTAGTCGATTCATGAGCATCGCGAAATTCGTGGATGCCGTTCGCGGTCACTGGAGCATCGAAAACCAGCTCCATTGGCAACTGGATGTAAGTTTCAATGAGGATCAATTGCGGCTTCGCAATGGCCATGCTGCCGCGAACATGAGCATCATGAACCGAACGGCCCTCGGTTTATTGAAAAACGAGACCACCCACAAACGAGGCATCAAATCCAAACGACTGTCTTGCGGCTGGGACGAAAGCTACCTGGAAAAAGTCCTTACCGGTGCCTGACTTATCATGCGATCGCCCTGCCCTGGCCCCCCTTTGGCAAAGGGGGGGATTGTGTGCGCCCTATGGCAAAGGGGCATGTACCCGCGGAAAGGTCTTGCCCATTACCAGTCGTAATCGTCGATGCCGAGCAACTCGTCGCTGATATTCTGCGGCGCGGGCAACTCGGGCAAGGGTTCACTGCTGAGCCATTGCCAGTCGGGGATGGCGCCCTTGGCTGCCTTTTGTGAACGGCTCAGGGCACCCATCCAGATTTCCGAATCGTCCTGAATGATTCCGTTTTCCACGCGGATGTTGTACTTGATGCCGTAGTGCATTCGCGCGCCCATCTGGCGGCCCTGGTAAAAGAAGGCTTCGCAGACATAGACCACCCCGTCGTGATTGGACTGGTGCAAGGAGGCAGCCAGAATCTGCGCCGGATCACCGGTGATGCCGGCTTGCCGCAAGTCGTCGGCGCTGGCGATCGGATAACCGGCGTCCCGATAGGCCACAAACCAGCCGGCCACTTCTTCGGAAATCCCCTGGATTCGGGATAACTGTTGGCGGGTTACTTCCGTGGGTTCGAAATCACTCGCACCGTCGGGCGCGACGATATTCAGGGGGAACCGGCACTCCCAGATTTGACCAGGATCGACACTGCGAATCTGCGTTTGATCCTCAATCGGTTCGTCCCAGCCCATCAGCGGATCATACGACTTCGTCAGATAGATCTTGTCCATGATCTTGTTGTCGTACATGCGTAGCGGAGCGTTTTTGCCCTTGTGAATCGTAAACCGCAGGAACAGCGTCTGGCCGGACAGGCGATCACCGGGACGCACCGGGCTGCCGTCGGCGTGCTCAAGGTTCAGGTCGAATATCGCGGTTTGATAGTTGCCTCCGTTATGCAAAACCGGGCTGCGCTCATCGTTGCCACGATAATAAGTGGCCGAAAGGGCCGGCGCGACGTCGGGTCGATGCGGGATCGGGGGCACTCCGAAATCAAAGTACGTGGCGTGATGAATGTCGCCGACGGCACGTTGCTTGATCATTTCCAGACGCAGGTGCTGGCTGGTCAACATCAGGTGAATCACGGCCGCCAAAGCGGCGGCCACGATGACCTGAATCAGCAGCGGAGGCAGCAGGTTCGCCTTGCCACTCGCCTTGCGCCGTCCATTGAAGTACCAGCCGGCTGCGCACACTGCCAGCGCACCGAGGAACAACGCCAGTAAACGAAGTTTGACGGGATCGAACTGAAAGCCGCCGGGGTTGGCGCTGCCGTTATCTGGTTCGGCGAATTGAGGCAGTTCCGACAGAAATTTCTCGGGGTTGCGACGAAACCGATCGATACAGTTGTTGCAACAGAATCGCACCAACCGACCCCGGTACACCGTCGTCCAGCTGTCTTCTGCCGTTTCGTCCGGCATCACGGGGCACATCTGGTTGGTCATGGCCGACGGATCGGCGTCAACGGTGTGGCCCGCGAGGCTCGTGGAAAAAACGAGAGGTACCATACTGCCGAGCAGCAGCAAACCGGACACGGCCAGAAATCGGGGAGACGTCATCGTCAGGAGCCCTTGGGGGTTGAGGACTGTGTTTCAAGCTGTGAAACCCTAGCCTGGATTACGCGTGCGGCCCCGTTGGCAGGTCGGCGGTCGTCCAAATTCCACGCCCCGCGAAAACTGGTTATCGAGCTATTTGGCATCTCCGGAAGAAACGGCATAACCGGCAAGGTCGCATCGAAAATGGGCCGAGTTTGGTGGCGGCCGGGCCAGTCGGGGCCCAGCAAAAGCCATATTTCTGCAGGCTCCCGTCGCGCTCGATGGCGGAGCCGGTTTTCCCCTCAACCCATCTCCAGGCTGATCTCATGTCGCAGAAAATGCGTTGGACAAGCGTCCTGCCCTTTGCCCTGACCATTTTGCTGGGAGCGTTTTTGGTCTTTCAGGTGCAACCGGTATTCAGCAATTCCGTGTTGCCCTGGTTCGGCGGATCGCCCGCCGTGTGGACCACGTGCATGTTGTTCTTTCAGGTCGTGCTGTTTGGCGGTTACCTGTACGCTCACCTGTTGTCGAGCCGGCTGGAGCCGAGGACTCAGGTCATTGTGCATTCGCTGTTGCTGGTTGCAGCCTTTTTGACTTTGCCGATCGAGCCCGATGCGGCGTGGAAGCCGAGTGGTGGTGAATCGCCGTTGCTGTATTTGCTGAGCCTGTTGACGATCAATGTCGGCCTGCCGTATTTCGTGCTGTCCAGCACCGGACCGCTGGTCCAGTCGTGGTTGAGCTATCGCAAGCCGGACAAAAGCGTGTACCGATTGTTCGCCTTGTCCAATATCGGATCGCTGGTGGCCCTGCTGAGTTATCCGTTTTTGTTCGAGCCCATGTTGTCGCTCAGCAACCAGTCGTGGTTCTGGTCAGTCGGGTTCGGCGTATTTGCCGTATGCCAGATTGTATTGCTGGCCGGATTGTGGCGAACGAGCAAACCCCAACTGGCGGATGCGACGGGCGACGAGACGATTCCCGAGCCAACACGCGGCCACCTGCAGGCCTGGCTGTTATTGCCGGCATTTGCTTCGGTGATGCTGCTGGCGATTACCAACCACGTCTGCCAGGACGTAGCCGTGATTCCATTCCTGTGGGTGCTGCCGCTGAGCATTTACCTGCTGAGTTTCATCATCAGCTTTGACCGTCCCGCCTGGTACCGGCCGAAACTGTTCGCGGCGATTTGTCTGGGCATGATGTTCCTGTGGACCTGGGCCGATGCCATCAACCCCGATCACTGGTTGCCACTGGAGATCCTGTACAACATGGCGATTCTGTTCATCGTGTGCATGTTGTGCCACGGCGAGGTGGCTCGCATCAAACCGCACACGCGTTACTTGACAAAATACTATCTGTTCCTGTCCGCCGGTGGCGCGGTGGGCGGACTGATCGTCGCGTTGATTTGTCCGCTGTTGTTCAATTCTTTTGTCGAGTACTCGGCCGGCATGCTGATCACGTTCGTGATGGCGCTGCTCATGCTGTTGGCCCATCGCAGCTGGACATCGATAGACTTTAATCTGGATGTGGTCCGCCGGTTGAAATGGGCCGGCGTGGGCGTTGTCGTGCTGGCGACCTTGATGGGCGCCAGACAAAACCGCCAGGGGCTGGCGGATAACAACCGAAACTTTTTTGGCATGGTCAGGGTGATGCAATACGACAATGGCCGTGGCATGGTTCATGGCAACACGTTGCACGGTTCCCAATTGCAGGAACCCAACCATCGCATCGCCACCAGTTATTTTGGACGCGAAAGCGGCATTGGTCGCACGTTGCGGTACAAGGCCGGGCAAGGTCCGATGCACGTCTGCACCTGTGGTCTGGGCGTCGGCACCATGGCGACCTACGGCCGAACAGGCGACCGGTTTGAGTTCATTGAGATCAATCCGGTCGTGGAGGATTTCGCACGCGAGTATTTCACGTTCCTCGAAGACTCGGCTGCCGATGTCACGGTGCACATCGGCGATGGCCGTCTGGTGCTGGAACGCTCACCGGAAAAGTTCGACATCGTGGCGATTGATGTGTTTAGCAGCGATGCGGTGCCGGCCCATTTGCTGACGGTCGAGGCAATGCAACTGTACCGGAATCGCGTCAAGGAAGACGGACTGATTGCCGTCAATGTGATCAATCGCCATCTGGATATTGCCAGACAGGTGCACAGGCTGGCCCGTGAGATCGGCTGGCACAGTCGCGAGATCCGCGCCGAAGCAGACCTCGAAAAGGCGATGTTCCAGTCGCAGTGGGTCGTTATTGCCAGGGACGCCGATGTGTTTGCCGATCCGGCGTTTGGCGAGACTCGAACACCCGATGCCGCACGTATCGACGCCACTCCTGCGTGGACCGATCAATTCCACAACCTGTTCAGCTTGCTGAAATTTTGATCGTCGCCTTTCGTCCGGCGGCGTGACTGGGGGTGCGGAATATCATCATTGTCCTTGGTCCTTGTCCTTGTCACCATTGGTGACGCGAGGCAGGACGAGGACAAAGACAAGGATTTTGCGATCGAGTGACCACCGTTATGGGCATTGCCTATGCGATCGTTGCATTCGTCCTGCTGGCCTTGACCGGCTGGTATCAGGCAAGACGACGCACACGTCACGCAGAAGCCATTGCTGAACAAGCCAGGTTGAGCGATACCCCGGGTTACGTGGCTGCCAAATCACATGAGTGGTCGACTTGGTCAGCGCGAACATGGCGGGCAAGTCATGACAGGTTGCCGCGCAGCGTCGGGTGAGGGCAAGTGGTCGGGGCGAGACATTACCGAATGGCGGCCGGACGAAGACGAAGACGAGGACGAAGACTGGCGAGGGGGGAATTGTGAACAGTGAATGATGAATGGTGAATGGTGAATGGTGAATGGTGAATGGTGAACGCCCCTCATCCGACCCCGGCTTG
>CAMYKF010000758.1 GCA_947258905.1 uncultured Pirellulaceae bacterium
CCCGCTGCCCTGTTCTTCCAACGCGGAATAGCCGAACGTGATTTTGAGGGTACCGGGCTGACATTGTCACTGGCCGGGAACCACCCCATTCAACGTCGCCGTGACTTTACATTTTTCTGGAACCTGCGCGGCAGCACGCTGTGGGGCGACAACAGCTCTCGCGTCGGAACGTTTATTACCGAGAACCATTTTATTGACGATGACATAACAGAATTCGATATAACAAGCGGTGGCGATTTGGCGGTCACCGATGAAAACCTGTACATCGGCGAAATCCAGCTCGGCTTGCGCTGGTCATGCATGGTCAAGGGCTTCAATGCCCGGGCCTTCGCCCAGGCGGCGTTCGAGTACCAATACTGGAATGCCAGTGGCGTCAACGCAACTGCCGTGGAAGTTCTCGATGACATCGGCGACTCGCAACTGAGCAGTGTTGTGACCGCTAGTGAAATCGATGCGAATCTGGCCGGGTTTACTTTGAGTGCCGGATTTGTGAAGTAATGGCTCGCGGTACGTCCGCCGCAAAACAACGTACGTCCGTCTGTCCCCGAGGGACAATCGGTTTGGATGCAGGATGGAATGGCCCCCCGTCCTGCACACTGCAGATAGGGAAAAAACACGTCGGCCAAAGAACCTAACCCCATTTGCATGTTTGAACCCACCCGGCCCCCCTTTGAAAAAGGGGGAGTATTCGGGGGTGTGAGCCCGCGGACAGGCTCACCAGCAAATCAGATGGGCAAAAATTCGTCGAGTACTTCCTTGAGGATCTGGCCTTTCAGATCGGCATCGGACAACGTTGGACCGGAGTCCCTGGAGTCCCGGACCATCTTCTGCAGATAGGGGAACTCCGGCCGGGATTCGAATCCTGATCCAGGAATCGGTGCCGAAAGCTGCGGCAGCGATGCGCGCCAAGTCAGCGATGAATCACCATCGTTGCCGCTTTGCAGCCGTGGCGAAACAAAACGGGATTCCTTGCCGGCATCGATTGTCCATTTGCGACCGGCCAGTCCATCATTCGGTCCGGTATCGAGCTGGGGCGATTCGGGCGGCAGGATACTGCGGCCGCCAAACGTGGCTACTTCGCGGATTTCAATGGCAGCAACACGAATCAAGCTGTCGTCACCAAAGTTGCCGTTGAACAACAATGTCATTTGACCATCGCTGACGGTGGTATTGAACGTCCGCACTTCATTGACTTGCGGCGTGAACTCGTACAGATCGCCTTCCACATTGATGCGCACCGAATCGAATGTAAATACATTGCCAAAATGAATGTCGACATCGTACGTGCCGTCGTCCACATCGATCGCGAACGTGGATAAAACGGTGCGGAAGCCGTCACCGGTCAGATCATTACCCCGCGTAAACTCGTAAACGGCAAGATTGCGACGCGAGCCCAGCCAGCCATAGCCTTCGTTGACATCGTAGGATTCGGTGCCCACACCCAGCCAGTCCACCATCACCGGTGCACTTTCGGGACCAAAGTCGAAGCGGGTTGGACGCACAATTTCGCGACCGATGTAATATTCACCCGATTCCTCACTGGCCGAGACCACCAGCTGCCAGGTTCCCGAGATCGTCGCTTCGTGCGAAATGATCTTGATACCGGAAGCAACCGAATCGCCGTTGGGATCAAACAACTCCATCCTCAGGTCACTGCCGGCCGGCGTGTCCAGCAGGTTGTCTATCAGACCGGGACCCTTGCCTGGCAACCATGCCTGGAAATCCAGCTGCTCGCCGATCGTCGCGGTGATTTCATAAGTGTCCGAGTCGACAAACGGAGTGCGAACAACCAGATTGTCGACCGGCGTACGCTGGCCACCCAGTCCTGCTGCGACGATGTAGGCTATCTCGGGAATGCCCCAGTCAATAACCACGGTTTCGCTGCCACCAAGTGCAATCGGGCTGCTGGACGCTTCGACCAGCAGGTTGTCGTCGATATCGTAGGCTCGCAGCACACCTGCGTCGCCATCATCGTCAGACCCGAAGTCGATCGACACATAGGACTGCAGCACATCAAAGTCGGCGCGGAGTTCCGTGTCGACTTCGCGGAAGCCTCGATCATCCAGTGGCGTTTGACCAAACACATGGTCGCCGGTGGGGGCATCGTATCCCGCTCTGACGGCGTAAATACTGCCACCGCCCACGTTGTTGGAAAGCGTGACGCCTTCAAATGCATCATCCAGAACCGTACCGGGGTCAAAGTCATCTGCGTCAACCGTGGTCTGGGCAACTGTGACCACGTATCCCAGAGCGCCATCAAAATCGGTGATGTCCAGCGGATCGCCGTTTTCCAGATCAAAGGCGGCGCCGCGTGTTACCACCAGATTGTACCGGTCACTCTCACCGGAAACGCGGGCATAGAAGGTACCGGCGAAACCGGGGTTGATGTACTTCTCGACCGAACTGTGCACAACCGGTCCGGCCACGCCACCAGCCACCAAAGTGCCGCTACTGTTGAACAGGTCGACTTGCAGATCCTCGCCAACGCCAATCACCTGAGTCGCGGAGACCGATGCGGCCTCGCCAGCTTCCAAAGTGAATGCGTACCAGTCTTCCGGAGCCGAGAGAATCTGGATGGCATCAAAGCCCCGGCCGTCGCCGCCAGCACGACTGAAATTGTCGTACTGCTGGAACTTGATCTGGACATCAGCACCCAGGGTAATGTTCACGGCATTGGCGGCATCGATCAGGTTAATCTCCACCAGTTCCCATTCGCCCACCGCCGGTGTGTTGTCGGTCATCACCGTGTACCACTGGAATCCGTCAACACTGATCGACACCCCGTCACCGACGGAGCTGCCGAAGAACGTCGGGAAGAGCGAATGATTTTCGTCGCCATAACTGGTGTGCAGGAAGGAGAGTATGGCTGAGGTGGCATCGGTCAAATCGACCGTATAGATCGCCTCATTAAGGTTGGGGGTTCCGTTTTCGCTGGTGTCCATCACCAGGGCATAGGTGCCGTCCGGAGAACCCGAGTCATCAACGACCAGCACCTGGCCGCCGGGGCGCGTCGAACTGCTGGTCCATTCGGGGCCCAGCGAACCGCTTTCAAAGTCATCCTCGTGGAGACTGGACAATCCGATGGCCAGGTCGCCAACGACACTCAGTTTGTTGTTCAAACTGGTCGGCACATGTCCCAGCGTCAAGCTGCCAGTATCCAGATCCTGAGCCATGGCCAGTTCGTTGTTTTCGCCCAGATCCAGAGCTTCTTCTTCCAGCGCCGCATTCAGCAGCAAGTCCATCGTGTACACGCCATCGGTTCCGGAATCACCCGAGATGCGGATGGAATACGTTCCCGCTTCGACGGCCGTGACGGTCTGCACCAGGGCTGCGCCGCCGGTTCCGGTTGCGTTGGCGATTTCATTACCCAGTGGATCGATGATGCTGATGTTTGGTACCAGGGTGGTACCGGGTTGAATCGCCAACGAAATGGTGTGGTTTTCGTCCAGCAGCAACTCGAGCGTATCGGCATCGCCGGCGAATTCGATCTGATTGGTTAACTCACCGCCGTACACCAGCGAACCCAGGGGATCAAGCGCCGTGGGAGTCATCACCAGCAACGGATCGTAGACACCGACTGCATCCCAGGCGTCAGCCGTCGCCTGGTGCTCGGCAGAATTGATTCCGTAAAGGTCAATGGCGGCCTGCACCGCACCCTGGCGAGCTTCCTGATAGGTCGAGAAACGTGTCAGGTAGACGGACAGATTGCGATAGGCGATTTGCTGTGCGGTGTTCATGCCGACCGCGGTCACGTCGTAGTCAAAGCCATGGTCGTTGGTGCCGGTCCCGCCATTGACCATCAGGTAGAACCAGAAGTTCATCACGCCCGAGTTGATGTGCACGCCGCCATTGTCACCGCTGCCGGTGTACCAGAAATCACCCTGGTAGGTATCGGGGTCGTTCCTGACGTTTGGATCGGCCATGCTGCGGAAATGGTTGCCGATATCGCCCGACATCAGCCAATCATTACTGCCGCGTGCGTAGTATTCGACTGACTCGCCAAAGATGTCGGAAAACGATTCATTCAATGCGCCTGACTCATTTTGGTAAATGAGATTGGCGGTGAACTGTGTAACGCCGTGAGCGATTTCATGGCCGACAATATCCAGCGGCACCAGCGGGGTGTAGGGATTACCGTTGCCGTCACCGTACGTCATGAACGAACCATTCCAGAATGCGTTGACGTAGTTTTGCCGGTAGCTGACGTAGGAAATCAGGGTAGCGCCGTTACCGTTGTAGGAATCCCGTCCATGCTCATTGAAAAAGTATTCCCAGGTTTGTTCGGTAGCCCAGTGAGCCTGCACGCCCGTCGCGTGATCGGGATCGCTGAAGTCTGAAGTCGCGCTGATAAAATCGGTGGCCGCGCTGTAATTCATCCCCTCATTCATGTCGTAGGTTTCCACACCCGGTACCACGTTACGCAGCCGAAACTCGGTTCCATCATCGAGTACATCGTCGGCAGTGAAGCTGACGTCACCGTCGTAAAGGCTGGTGCCGGTGGCGGGCACATCCGCGGTATGGATCAGGTCATAGTCAGCGATCACATTACCGTTGAGTGCATCGACAAAGATATCGGTGCGCGAGAGCGGTTCGAGCGCGTAGACGTCAAACTTCCACGCCAGCGCAACGGCTGTCGTTGCCTCGTCGGATGCTTCCGCCACAACGTAGACCAATTCGCCCTTGGGAATCTGGAAACTGATGTCATGGGCATGGCTGTGATCATGAGTAGCTCCCAGATGAACGGTCAGTCCTGTGCAATTGGGACACGTGCAACCGGGACCACAGTCACCATGATCCTCGTTTTCGTGTGTGTGAAATTCCAGCCCCTCAAAGTTGGTTCCTTCCCAAATGTAGGTGTCGGCATTAATCGATGCGAGAGCGGATTTAAACGCCTCGGATTCCGATATCGTGGCCCACGAAGCCGAGGCGTCGACATCGATATAGTCGCCACTGACGCTGCTGACCACGCCGTCGCGTTCGTGGATCAGATACATGCCGCCCACGACCGGCATGCCGTTGAGCATTTGCTGGTAGCGCTGATGCGTGAAGCCAATTTGATCGGTGTGCGAGTTGATCAGCTCAAATGATTCGTTGACTTCCAGGTCCAGGTAATCACGCAGGTAATCCATGCCCTCGGCCGCTGGCACCTTGTCGGTCACCTGATGCACCAGAGGCATAAAGTCAGGATCAAGTTGTGCTGTCAGGGAACTGGTCAGGTCGCCGGCCAGCATCTGCCGTGGCTCCAGAGATTCGAAGTCGAGCGCCTTGTCCTTGTTGGAGGAATGTGTGTCGTGACGCTGCAGATCGAATCTTGACCTAACCATGGGGTCCCCCGAATTGGAGTCGAAGAAAGCGTAATGAGAAAAGAGATATCCACACGAAAAGTCTGGCCCTTATGGTAGCCTTAAACACCCAAATTTTCATCCCGTGAATCGGTTACAAGGCCGTGGAACCAGCGAAAATCGGCTCAGCTGGCGGGTGACTCCGCTGCCACCAAATGGCGGTGCGGTTTTCTGCGGCCTCGGTTCGGCTATGGGACAAACGCTCCGAGTCGCAAAAACGGTCAGTCTGAAGTGTGAAAACGTTCAAAAAACAACGGGATTTGGACCGCATCGCGCAGCAATTGGCTGCAGATGACCCGTTGTTACGCCGCATCTACAACCGCCTCGGTGCTCCGCCCCTGTGGAACCGGTCGCCCGGCCTGGCGACTTTGTTGCGAATCGTGCTGGAACAACAGGTCTCGCTGGCCTCCGGCAAGGCGGCGTGGAACAAGCTGGTCGAGGCATGCGGTGGTCGCGTCAGCGCCGCACGCATCGTCGAACTTGGTGAGCAGCCGTTGCGATCGACGGCACGCCTGACGCGACAAAAGGCCGCATATGTTTACGGGATATCTCTGGCCAATCGCCGCAGGCAACTGAATTTTCGCGCGCTGGAATCCCTGCCGGATGATGAAGCTTTCCATCAACTGACTTCGATTAGGGGTATTGGTCCGTGGACCGCCAATATCTACCTGATGATGGGTCTGGGTCGCGCTGACATTTTGCCGCTGGGCGATCTGGCGTTGGAGATTGAATTGGGTCGTTTGTGCCAACTTGGCGAGAGGCCGGACCGTGACTGGATCGTTCGACGTGCCCGCCGCTGGCAACCCTACCGCGCCGCCGCCACCCGCATGTTGTGGCATCACTATCTGGATCGCCTTGGCCGACATCACGAAATTTGAATCCGCATCACGCAGGACGATTCTCTCGCGATCATTTGAAGTTTGGCCTTCGGGGTGTCACAATTGAGCGTCGCCCCCAGTCCTGCTGACCCGAATTCCGCGCATGAACGATTCCGAGCAACCCGAACCGGACGTTGCGCTGGATTACGATTCCATCAGCGTGCTGATTCCCCGTTCCCGCGACGGCGATGCCGCGGCGCAGCAGGAGTTGCTGGTGCAAATGCAGGAGTATCTGAACCTGATGGCCAACCAGCATATGGATCCCGCACTGCAACGCAAAGTCGGTCCCTCCGACGTGGTGCAACAGACGTTGACTCAGGTGATTCAGCACTTTGACGAATTCCGTGGTGGCACGGCGGCTGAGTTTCGTGGCTGGCTGAAAGCCATTGTCGTGAATGAGATGCATCGCATTCGCCGCACCTATCGCACCGGCAAACGCAACATCGGGCGGGAACAACCGCTGGACCCCCCGGTATCCGGTGTCACTAACCCATACGCGCCGGCCGATGGCCATCCGACTCCATCCAGCGAAGCCATCACGGCCGAGCAAATCGCAAATTTTCACCAGATTCTGGAGCAGTTGCCCGACGATTACGCGGACGTGATTCGCTTACGCAGCATCGAACGGCTGTCGTTTCGCGAAATCGCCGAATCCATGGACCGCTCGCATGACTCGGTAACCAAGCTGTGGTACCGGGCGGTGCTTAAGTTTGAGGAATTGCTTAAGGCCAGTGGCGGATTTACCAGCCAGGGGTAACCACGAGCGAGACCCTGCGTGTTGCCAGGCCGTTGATCTTCCCGTGTCGAGTTGCAAACGGACTGCTGCGAATGCCGGCTGGCAAGAAAAAGCCGCCAAAGCGCAAGAAACGTTAGCGGTTATTCCTTCTGAGAATTGGGGGCGAACCAAGTCAGCAGCCGAAGCGTATGCGGGGTCACCGGAATTTCAACAGCCGGCTGTTGAACAATCGTCTTGAGGACGGTGGACAACGCGAGTGAGCCGCGCTGGCTGTCCTGCCAGATCAGTGGTTGTTGCAGGGCGTCGTACGCGATTACTCGTTGTCCATTGGATTGTTCGATGCCGCCCACATATACCGTCGATTCACGAACAAAGAACTGCAACTGTAAGTTGCGGAAGTTTTGCGCGTTTTGTTTAGGGCGGGTGCTCAGGTTTGGCCAGCGATCCAGCGCCGCCAACAAATCGCTGCCGATCGTGCCTTCGCGGCAAACGACAATGCCGCTGAGCGTTTGAATTTTTCCGTCTTCAATTGTGCAGGTGAGCTGGCGGAAGCTGGCTTGACCCTGCAATACAGGTCCCAGCGGCAATTCGACCAGCGAAAATAGATTCGCGTGCAGCAATTCACCTTGGATGCTGGCTCGCATTCCTTGGGGCGTCATTTCGGCCGAAGCGTTGCCGACGAATTTGGCGTTGGCACCCAACATGCTGGTTTCGGGCAGAATCGAAGAAATCAGCAGAACGGGAACCGGGGCTTGACCAGTATTCAGCGACCATGATTTCAGTTTCGACTGGTTCACGGGCCGCTCGAAATCCATTTGCAGCAAAACAGAGTCGTCTTTGCTGG
>CAMYKF010000759.1 GCA_947258905.1 uncultured Pirellulaceae bacterium
TTAACTGGAAAGCAGGTAAATGGACGCAGCTCTGATATACCCCGGTGACGAAACAGGCTTTTAACTTATAGTCTGCAAACTCCGATGCAAGCTGTTGAAAGTTTGAGCGGCGCGAAAGCCGATAACAGCCTGGCTCGATCGTCACCGTACAGGTAGACGATTGCCCGGGGAATGTGGTGGACGGATCACGTTGAAATGGCGTCGCAATACTTTGTCGGCGAAGTATCCAGTGGGCGTCGACTGGATTATGATTTTTAGAGGCGCAAGAGAGGAAAGCCTCAAACCATCGTGTCCAGGGCTTTATCCAGCGGGCGGTATGGGACTCGCAACGCCGAGTTCGACGACGAGTACCCCTTCAACCTCCCGAAGGACGGGCTTCGGATGTTCGCCAATCCTGTTCCAAAAGATTGCCGCAGATCTTTCTGTTGGTTGTCCAACCATTGACAAGTCCTTTGCGCAAAATCGAAAAAGCAAAAAGGGAGGGACCGAGGCAATACGAGCACGACGCGCGCGCGGGCGGTTGCAGGGCCCACTTGCTTGCGCAGCCCGGTCGTATAGCATACAGAAGGCTCGGATGAAATCCTGGTGCACTCGTCTCGCAATGGATCGCAAACGAGTGCCGGACATCCACGCCCAGGCTCAGGAGGAAGGGAACCGGGAACGGTTAGCACTCCGCTTTGGACATAACGCCATCGTTTTGGAACCGTTGGGCGTGCATCAGATGTCGGCCATGGTCTGGCAGCATCGTGTTGCTGCAACAGGCCAATCCTTAGTCTTTCATCCGAATGTTCGTAGCCGAATTGCTTATCATTGAGGATTCCAGGTCGGGCGATCTGAATTCTCACGAATTCAAGAGGTCGGTTTGGCTGACAGTCATACCATGCAGAATAACGTTTTCAGAATCCAAACGAGGAGCAACCATGAACGACGCGTCTTTCAAGACGAGTGCTCAGGCTCAATCGCTCAAACGCCAACCGGGTACGGCAACTCAGTTAGGTTATATGCCCGGGTTTGGCAACGATTTTGAAACTGAAGCGCTTCCCGGTGCATTACCTGTCGGTCGCAATTCTCCGCGTCGTTGTCCTTACGGTTTGTATGCCGAGCAGCTTTCCGGGTCGCCTTTCACGGCGCCCACCGCGACGCTCGAGCGTTCATGGATGTATCGCATTCGCCCATCGGTCAAGCATGTACGACGTTTTTCAAAGCTTGAAATGCCCTATTGGAGAAGCGGCCCAAACATTGTTCCCGATGTTGTTTCGCTGGGCCAATATCGCTGGGACCCAACGCCGTTTCCGCAGCAACAAGTAACGTTCGTCACGGGCATGCGCACCATGACCACTGCGGGCGATGTTTGCACTCAGGTGGGAATGGCATCACACGTTTACCTGGCCAATTCCAGCATGGACGACGAGTACTTCTACAATGCGGATGCCGAACTGCTGGTCGTGCCTCAACAGGGACGCTTGGTAATTTACACCGAGTTCGGCAAGATCGATCTGGAGCCTTTGGAAATCTGTATCTTGCCGCGAGGCATGTTGTTCAAGGTCGATTTGGTCGATGACGAGGCACGTGGTTTCGTTTGCGAAAATTATGGTGCCAAGTTTACTTTGCCGGGTCGTGGTCCGATCGGAGCCAACTGTTTGGCCAACCCCCGGGACTTCAAAACACCGGTCGCCTGGTTCGAGGATCGCGATGCAAAATGCGGAGTAACGGTTAAGTGGTGCGGCGAATTCCATCGTACGGAGATCGATCATTCGCCGCTGGATGTGGTCGCCTGGCACGGCAACTATGCGCCGTACAAATATGACCTGCGGCATTATGCAGCGGTTGGCTCAATCACTTTTGACCATCCTGATCCATCGATCTTTACGGTGCTGACGGCTCCGACAGCAGAGGAGGGCACGGCCAACATCGATTTCGTGATCTTCCCTCCGCGTTGGCTGCCCCAGGAAAACACGTTCCGTCCGCCCTGGTACCACAAGAACATCATGTCGGAATTGATGGGCAATATTTACGGGGAATACGATGCCAAGCCGCAGGGCTTTGTTCCCGGCGGGATCAGTTTGCACAACTGCATGTTGCCCCACGGCCCCGACAACGACGCCTTCGAAAAGGCAAGTTCCTCCAGTGACGATCCGGTGTACCTGGACAACACCATGTCGTTTATGTTCGAGACTCGTTTCCCGCAGATGGTTACCGAGTTCGCCGCCAACGAAGCGATCCTGCAAGACGACTACGTCGACTGTTGGGAAGGTCTCAAAAAACGATTCAACGGAACCCCCGAAGGTGATTGGTCATAGTTGAAGAATCGATGTCTTGACGAGTTAGTACACATGACTGTGTGATTTCGGACGTCTTTCAGATTAGGTACTGGCTACTACCAATCAACCTCGCCGACCTTCGACAGCGACTACGATGGATGGCCGCGTGTCACTTGTTGTTCTCGCCATATCGTTTACGCTCGACCCTCCTCAGCGGCTTGGCTCCCCATCCATGACCGCAAGTTCCTGTTCCATTGAATGCCCGCTGGCAGTTTCTACTTGAAAACGGTAGCGGCCAGGTGCCAGATATTGCTTGTCGTTGATGAAATAGGGTTCGGGACTGCCCGTGGTTTTCAAAACCAGGTCCCAACGAAACTGATTCAACCCCCTGGATCCGGCAAGCGTAAAGGACGTCAGGGACTCACCATCTTGACTCAACACAGATACTTTCAATGGCCCGGCTTTGTTTAACCAATACGAAACCGGCGTTTTTTCAAACTCGCGAAAATTCACTCCCGGCCGAACATCACTCAAATAAGGCCTGACGGCAGTCGGAATCGGAAACAGGTAGTCATCGGCCGTGGATGACAATCGCTTGACATAGTTCTCGTAGACTGGAGCCAGGTTCATTTTGTAGATCCCGCGGCCGTGCGTGGCCACGATCAGATCTTTCGCGCGCTGCTGGACAACCATATCAGAAATGCAACAGGCCGGAAGATTTCGGCCGAGCAGCGACCAGGACGTGCCTCGATCCGTTGACAGATAAACGCCCCGTAACGTGCCCGCATACAAAATGTCCTCATGGAACGGGTCTTCGACGACAACGTTGGCCGGCTCATCAGGAAGATTCGCGGAAATGGATTTCCAGGTGACTCCACGATCCTCGCTGCACAGGAGATATGTGTTCAGGTCATCGTAGTTGATGCCGGTTACCGCGACGTAAACCCGCGAATCAGCAAACCGTGACGGGAAAATGCTGCGAATATATCCGACAGGCAGATTGTTCGAGCGTTCCTGCCACTGCATTCCATCATCTTCGCTGACCCAACATGCACCCTTGTCTGTTCCGACATAGATCAAGCCGGGAACCAGCGGCGACTCCGCGATCGCTCCGGCGGCAGTTGATTGCCGCAAGGGGTCGTCCGAAGTCGCGATGTCTTCGCTGATCACACTCCAGTCGTCGCCCCGGTTACTACTCTTGAACACATAATTGCCAGCCATGTAGAGCGTTCGCGAATTGTGGGGCGAGATGATCAGCGGTGCCACAAAATTGAATTCAAGTTCTCCGGAGTGTTCCCTGGGAAGCCTGGGCCGAATCCTTGTGGAGCGATTTGTTGCCATGTCCTTGCGTCTAAAGGCGCCTTCCTGTGCGCTGAAGTAAACCGTGTTTGAATCATGCGGATCCACTTGCGATACGCAACCGTCTCCACCGTTCCAGGGATCAATCCAGAGATACCGCCAATTTTCTACTCGCGCGGGCCCCAGTTCGTCGGCCTGCCCGTATACGGTTGCGTTGTCCTGGGCACCTGCGTAAATCGTGTAAGGATACTCCTGATCAACGGCAATGTCATAGAACTCGCCGGCGGGCAGGTTGTTAAAGTGCATCCATGTGGCGCCTTTATCAAAACTCTGGTACAGTCCGCCATCGTTACCCAGCACCAAATGACCTGGATTCCCCGGGTTGATCCACATTTCGCAATGATCCAGGTGCAGACCACTTGCCGCACTCGGAACCACGTGATCAACCTTTCCACCCAGCAACTCAAAAGTCTTCCCGCCGTCGCTGCTGTGCGCCACCCGGACTCCCAACGCAAAGATCTCGTTGTCATCTTGCGGATTGACGTAGATGTCAGCGAAATACCATCCAATACGAGAAAAAATCAACAGGTCCTGGTCGTGAGTCTGCTGCCAGGTCTTGCCGCCATCGAGACTATTGAAGACCTGAGCCGCTCCGCTTTTTATCCGTTCTCGATTATCAATTAGCGCATAGACCTTGTTCGCATCTGAGTGCGAAACCGCCAGGCCGATTCGTCCGATCTGATCGCCCGAAGGCAGCCCCTGGTCGCGTTTCTGCCAACTGACGCCTCCGTCACAGCTTTGATAAACCGAGCTTCCAATGCCATTAACTCCGGGAAAATTCTCCCACGTCGATGCGTATACAACGTCCGGATTGTCCTGGGCCCAAACGATATCATTTGCTCCGGTGCGCTCATTGATGTACAGCACATGCTGCCAAGTCTTGCCGCCGTCATCGGTACGAAACACTCCACGGTTGGAATTGGTGGACCAGAAATGCCCCAGTACTGCCACCAGTGCAATGTCCGGGTTCGATGGATGTACCGAGATCTCGCCGATATGCCAGGAATCGGACAGACCCAGGTGTCGCCACGTGTTGCCTCCGTCATCCGACCGATAAATACCCGTTCCGGGAATCGTGAAATTGCGAGCTTTCTTCAGACTTTCGCCCGTACCAAGATAAATGATGTCGGGATTGGACGGTGCCAGGGCGATGTCACCGATCCCGTGGGACGCCTGATTCTCAAACTTTGGCTCCCACGTGACACCGTTGTTCGAGGTCTTCCACAGGTTTCCCGAACCGAACGCCACATACATCACTCCCGGACGTGAGTGATCGAGCTGCACGGCTTCCACGCGCGCCGAATTTACGACGGGCCCAACACTTATCCACTCCATCCCGTACACGGTCTCGCGTTTCATTTGCTGCCAGGTCTCGAACGATTCGATGAGTGGCGATTTCGGCTGTTGCGAAAAAGCCGGCATTCCAGGCGACAGGCTCAAAAAACACGCCAGGAACAGGCATATCCAGAAATGCATCGACGTTCTGCGCATAGGTATTTCCGCTTGCGTTTGAAGACTTGAATTCCAGCATAACCCGAAATCCAGGCTGAAGACTTTGTCTGCTGGATTTTGACCGGGCAAGAAGCTACCTGGCCCGGGTACATTTTTGGCTTGCTACAAATTTCAAATCAGTAGTTCCAAAAAGGCGGCGATTTGAACTGAGCCGAAGGCGCTAGCCGGCGCTAGCCTCGGGTTTCTCGGAAAAAAGTCGTTTGAAAGACCCGACGCTAGCGCGTGCGGCTCAGTTTTTGGAACTACTGAAATGGTATTTTTCGCAAGGATCCGTGCACCGGTACAAAAAGATCAGACACGATGCTCGCAATGACTCGGGGTTTTCGAGGGATTTAAGAGGCGGCAGGTAAATTTTCGCTTTGCATTGAACCTGCAGCTGTATACCTGCTCAAGACTCTCGGCATTTGTCTTCCGGGAATTTCAACTCTCTTGCCTCAAACCATTTCGTTACGTGAGGTTCGATACTTTCAAATTCAAGCTTGGCTACGCCGCCGATATCAGAGATAACCGATGAGCGAATCAGCGCTGTGGCGTGGATCGCACCCATGGTTCTTTGCAGAAAGATGAATGCCGAGCATACATCCCGGTAACCGAGATTCGCGACCTCTTCATACTGGCCGTCTCTCAAACACTCTTCGGTTTGATCCAGCGCTTGGCGCAAGGCATCAATAGCTTGAGCGACTCCGGCAGACTCAGTTTCCAGTTGCAGCCGGGATTCATCAAGTTGATCGGCAAACCTGTTGATGATCTGCTTGATTCGATTTGTATCATCTGTTTCAGTGTGTGAGTCTGTTGATTCGGGCATCTGCCTGTTTCCAAAACGAATGAAATTCTCGACTTGCTGAAGTTCGCTTGCAGAGCTGGTCGATTTACAAGGCGTCCTGATCAAGTCAATTCATGTCAACCTCAGGTCAACTTCCCCAGTCCGGAATGCGTTGCCAGCAGGTTCGTTTCGATCATGTCGCGAAGTTGCGAGACCATTGGATCATCGTCTTCGGCAATCTGCCGCATCGCATTCCACGCTGTTTCGGCAGCCCTGGAATCGTTTTGAGCAAGCGCGACCTGGACCTGCGATGAGAAAAGCATCATGGCTTCGGAATAATGCAGTTTCGATTTTTCGAGGATGTCACCCAGCAAGTCTTTTGCCCGATCAAAATTGCCTTCTTGAGCTTCCATAATCGCAACAGCCATTGCCGCGAAAGAGTAATCGGGATGCTCAGAGTGAAGTCTTCGCATCTCTTGTTCGGCATCTTTAACTTCATCGCCGCGACCGCGCCTTTGCCACACGCTGGCAAGATTGAAACGAGCCGATCGGCAATCCGGGTCGCGATCAAGAACCCGTCGGAACGCCGACTCCGCGATATCCAATTTACCCTGGGCCATCGCCCAGTAGCCTTCTTTCAGCAGCTCACTTTTCCATGGCTCAACTTCGACAGGTTCGTAAGTGATCTCGGCAGCAATCAATTTGATGCTTGTCCAACTGCCCCGCGAGAAAAATCGGTGTGGACCGGCGTCGATCAAGGACTCTTCCTTAAGTTTCATCATCGCTTTGTGTCGCAATAAATCGGGGCCTCGAGTGCTGAAGGCAAAATCTTTCAAAGCCTCGAGCATTTGTGGCGTCGCATCTGTGCAAGCAAAATTCAGTGCAAACTCGCGAGCAGTCGGATCTCCGCGATCCAGCAGCGCGGGTACTAATGTTGCCACGACGGGGTTCTCCCGTGCCAGGGTGCCCGAAACCCTGGTTGGATCATCCTCGTATCTTTTGTTGATGCCCAACAAAAACGGTCGCGGCAACCACTTGTTGATGGGCTCGCTCCAGGCCGCATGGCCGATATTCATTTCGAGGTCGTGGAGGTTCTCCTGTGCTACCGCATGGTCGGGGCAAAGCTCCAGACAGTGGTTCCATAGCTCGATCGCGGCATCCTTGTCACCGCTGCGAAAATTGGCCACGGCAAAATGATGCAACACCAGGCACTTCTTGTCGTCGTCAATCGGTGTGACTTTTTCCAACATCTGTGAGAGAACAACGATGTCTTCATCACGACCCAGAAAGCTCAATGCTTCCACCATTGATGTGTATGAGTCCTGCTCCGTCGGCGGATCAGCGATCATCGCGCCAGCCAGCTCGTTGGCCTTTACAGGGTTGCCCGTGAGAAACTCAAACTTGATCAGATTGGCCTGGGCAAAACGGTTTTCGGGCGAAAACTCGCAAGTTGCCCGCGCCGTTTGGACTGCTTTCTCCAATTCACCCTGGTAGAAACGACAAATCACGAGGTTATTGCGTGAAGACATGAATTGCGGCTCGATCGCAAGATTTTGCTCGATCAAGGCAATTGCCTCAGACATATTGCCGCCGGTCATCTGCTCCAGCGATTCTTCGTGCCGAGCGTAAAACGCCAGTCCGCCTTCCTCAAACTCCAGCCCCAAAACTCCTTTTTCATTCGCGTCACGAACCCGACGACGACTTTCCGTTTCGCAAATCTCGATCGCTTGATTTGCTTTGGCTGCCAAGTCGTGGTTGGGCCACCGATCGAGGAACTTTCTGAACTGAATCAAGGCAATACAAGACCGCGCACAAAACAACGCGGCGTGGGCGTATCCGAACTTGGCGGCATGGCTCGCCTGTTCATGGTTTCCAAGGCTTTGATAGATTCCAAGCTCCGCTTCCGCGACGGCAGCAACTCTTGGTGAGCTCTTTACCAAAGTCTCCAACAGCTCCAGCGCATAGTCCGTGTCTCCCTCCTCGAGCCACTCAAAAACCTCACCCAGCTTCCGTGCAGTTTTCGCTGACGGTTTGGGAACAATCAGGCTGGCCGATCGAGCGTTCTTTCTCTGCTCGCGTGCCTTTCTTTGGCGTAATTTTCGCTGCTTGTGTTTTTGCTTCTGTTGACTACTTCGTGCCATACCAACCTCCATGCCTCAGTGTTGCTACGCATATTTGAACGGAATAATCGGATGCTTCAAAGACAGATTTCTGCTGGAGAAACTTCTTTGATTGCCATTTCCAACTTCCGATGGCCTGTCAAATCCCACTAGCCCTGTTGCGAGTCCTTGTGCCCGCCTCCACTCGATGCGTCCCGGGCCTAACCGCTCAGGACGGCCCACTCAGGATCGCAGTCGCCCCGGATTGCGTGCAGGCTCCGGGGCATTTAGCGCATTTAGCCCCGGGCACTCAGGGGTGCCCGCGCAGCGAGGTCGAGCCAGCAAGCGGCGAGGGGCTCGTGAAAGCATCGTCGGCTTTCGACCGAAGTGCAGGCGTTGCAGGCGTTGATTGAAGTTACTCATACAGATTCTCAACCGAAAGATAACGTTCGCCAGTGTCATAGCAGAAGATCAGCACGGTGCTGTCGTCGGTTATTTCAGCCAGTTTCTTTTGGGTAGCTGCCAGCGATGCGCCACTGGAAATTCCAACAAAGATACCTTCTTCTTTTGCACATCGCCGGGCAAATTCAAAGGCATCATCATCTTCGACGGTTATGACGCCGTCCAGAATCCCGGTGTTGAGGATTTCGGGCGAAAAGCCTGCTCCAATTCCCTGAATTTTGTGCGGCCCGGGTTCACCACCGTTCAGGACCGCCGAGTGCGCCGGCTCAACTCCGAAGACTTTCAGGTTTGAATTGTGCTGCTTGAGCACTTCCGCGACGCCGGTAATATGGCCGCCGGTGCCAATACCGGTGATCATATAATCAATATCCGATCCAAAATCATCAAGGATCTCCTTGGCGGTGGTCTCCCGGTGAATTGCGACATTCGTCGGGTTGGCAAACTGCTGCGGGATCCAGACGTTTTGATGACTGTTTTTCAATTCAAGTGCCCGATCGATGGCTCCCGGCATACCTTTCTCTTTGGGAGTCAGTTCCAGTTCAGCCCCGAGGGCCGTGAGGTAGCGTCGACGTTCAATTGACATGGATTCGGGCATCACCAAAAGGAGTCGGTAGCCCTTTGCGGCGGCAACCAGCGCCAAACCGATTCCGGTATTGCCTGAGGTCGGTTCGATGATCAGCGTATCGCTGTTTATCACCCCTCTCCGCTCGGCGTCATTCACCATGGCCAGGGCAATGCGATCCTTGATGCTGGCCCCGGGATTTGCACGTTCAAGTTTCATCCAGACATTGACACGATCGGGAAAAAGTCGGTTGATCTTTACGTGTGGCGTGTTTCCTATCGTGTCGAGTATCGTCTGTGCCTTCATCTTTTCCCTCGTGAGTTAAATATGATACATGTAGGCTTCGCCCTCATTTCTAAGCCCAACCTGACTCTTGTGAAAGACGACCGAATTGGAGGGAACGCTTTTGGTTAGCCAAACGTTGCCGCCAACAATGGAGCCCGCGCCAATCACCGTGTCTCCACCCAGCACGATCGCCTGTCCATACAGCACGACCTGGTCTTCAATCGTCGGGTGCCGTTTCTTTCCGGCGAGACTTCGCTCTACGCTGATGGCTCCCAGGGTAACCCCCTGATACATCTTGACGCCACGCCCGATGATGGCCGTTTCTCCGACGACAATACCGGTCCCGTGATCAATGCAAAATGCCTCTCCGATTTGCGCCCCGGGATGGATGTCTATGCCTGTATCCGAATGAGCGAATTCACTAATCATGCGTGGCAACAGTGGTACTTCCAAGGCATGCAGCACATGGGCAAGGCGATAAAACATTACCGCATGAAATCCTGGATAGGAAAGATAGACCTCTTCCAGTTCTGTAGCAGCCGGATCTCCATCAAAAATTGACTGAGCGTCACAGCAAAGCAAACGGTGCACACCAGGCAAGGATTCAAAAAACGCCTCCGCCGTTTGCCTGAATGACTGCGGCAAGCGACTTGACAGGGGCTTCAGAAGGGCGCACAGAGTCTCGAAATGCTTCCTCAGCTCATCCTGCACTTGTTCGGGCTTTGAGGCTTCGCCCGATGAGCCGAAGGGGGGAAACAGGGTGCGGGAAAGGTCTTTCATGAAGCGCCGCAGCCGTTCACGGTCAGGCAATTCGGAACCATGCGCCAGCCTTTGCCTGGCCAGACCTTGGACGAACTCCTGCATGTTTACATCGTTCTTCATATTTTCCCTGCCCTTGGCACGAACCTGTTAAAAGTCAGCAACCCCCGGCATAGCCGGCTTGAGGAAGGCGCCTAAAAGGGGCTATTGCTGCTGACAAAGGTGGCGGAGACTTGCCGATCTCCGACCGAGAAGTTTACCGTAAAACTTGCGATCGAGGCCATGCAGAAGATGTATGCCTGGGACCTCGCTGCTGGACGCTTCGATCTCGACACTAATAAACGCTAATCATTTGAAGTCCGGATTATTAGCGTAAATCAGCGGTGAAGATTCATTGTTTGAGACCAGCTGCCAGGGCTTTTTTGGAGCATTCGTGGCATCAAGATGGTGCACGAATCGCCTCCATCAATCGATCAACTTCAGCTTCGAGGGCCGCAAGGATTTGTTGCCCGCCAGCCAAGTCGTTCGCTTCGCCCATTTCCTCAAGTTGGGTTGCCGTCGCGACAACTCGCCTGGCGGCAAATGGAGTTGCGGATCCTTTGAGTGAATGAGCGGCCAGCCTGAGCTTTTCCGTGCTTCCCGATTCCAGAGCGCCGCGGACATCGGCGATAAGTTTCGGACATTTCCTCCAGCAGCAGCTGGGAGATCTCTCCGAGCATGCTTGCCGGAATTCGCCGTTTGGCCTAATCCCAATCCAGCACATCGCAATCGGACTCGCCGTTGTGCACCGCCAATGCTGTCCCCGACAGATTCAAATCATCAGGCCTGGTTTCTTCAAGGTACCGATTCACCAATCGATCAACCAATGATAATTCGTTTCCTGCAAGGCTGGCAAGCAGGAAGGCATTTTCAGAACCTGACTGCAATTTGCTGCTCGTTGAAGAGGAGCGTCATCCAGCCGAAAAGAATGACGAGTTGTTTTCTGCAAGACCTCGCATAAGAAAGTCGCGGCAGCTTGCGTACCCGATCAGCATCCGGGACACTGGTCATCCCGGTGCAGATCCGGCTTTTTGCAATCAGGAAGTATTGGTTTTTGATAGTCGGCAAACAAAACCGGTCGATCATGAAGGCGAGTAGCAGATGTTGGGCGTGCTGAAACCGTGCAAAGGGGGCAACCCCATTCCCCTGACCAAGCCGAAGATGCTTGTCGGGCGGAAGTCGTTCTGCGACATCGAGCTGAAATTCAAGAATGTTTCTTCTCGTCATTGCGAATTGGAATTCCGGGACGGATTTTGGTACGTAAAAGACCTGGACAGTACCAATGGAACTTCGATCAATGGAAAGGGCTGCCAACACGAATGGGTCAAGCCAGGCAGCATTTTGGGCATTGCTCGCCATCGATTCACACTGGAGTACCAGGCGACCGGTCAACCGAAAGATGAAAAATCGGTCGCTGAAGTCACGTCCAGCAGTTTGGCGGACATGGCTGGACTCGAGCCGGAAAAAGGTGCAGCGTCTGGCGGTCGTGGCCCAGCCAATCGCGGCCACCTGATTCCAGCAGGCGGGGGAATGCCAATCGCCCTGAAAGACGATCACATGCTGGTGGGCCGCGCCAAGGGATGTGCCATTCGTTTAACGGATTCAGGTGTGTCGGCGCGGCACTGTGAGCTTGAGTTTCTGGACGGGTATTGGCTGGTACGGGACTTGGGCAGCCGCAACGGAACCAAAGTTGACGGCAAGAAGATCGAGCAAAAATGGCTGTTCCCAAAGAGCTTGCTGCAGATATCAACGCTTCGATTCAAAATCATGTACACACCAACGCCCGGTGCACCCATTCCCAAAGATCAGGCAGCATCGTTCACACGCGGTCTCCTGGCTCGGGCGGGACTGAAGCGTCGAAACTAGATTAGCGGTTATATGAAACGAGAGTTAGTCATGCCTACAGTACTTGTCGTCGACGATTCCGAAGTTGACCTGCGCCTCGCTGGTAGCTGCGTCCAGAAAGGGGTTGATGCCACCGTGCTGTACGCGCGCAATGGTGCCGAGGCCCTGGAGCAAGTCGAACAACAGACGCCCGATCTCGTCATTACAGACCTGCAAATGCCGGAGATGGATGGACTGCGTCTGCTAACTCAACTCAAGGAAGATCATCCACGACTGCCGGTGATCCTGATAACCGCAAAAGGAAGTGAGACCATCGCAGCCGAAGCACTGCGTCGCGGTGCTGCAAGCTATGTTCCCAAAAAAAGCCTGGCAAAAGACCTCCCCAATACCGTGGCACAGGTCCTGTCCGCGGCCAGAGACGACATGGAACACTCGATGCTGATGCATTGCATGGATCGTACGGAGTGTTCATACACGATCTACAACGACATGGACTTGATCAGAACGCTGGTCAGTCATTTTCAGGAAATGCTGCGCTGTCTTCCGCTGGGCGACGAAACTGAGCGATTGCGTGTTGGCATTGCACTTTATGAGGCGCTGTCCAATGCCTGCTATCACGGAAACCTGGAGATAGGTGGATCGGTTGACCCCATCGACCAGGAAGCATTCTTGGCGCTCGCCAATGAACGCCGATCACAATCACCCTGGTGTGATCGAAAAATCAACGTCGACATTAGCCTGGATCGGGAATCGGTTCGTTGTGTCGTGCGAGACGAGGGGCCGGGTTTTGACCCAACCCTGGTAGCCGACACTTTGGGTAGCGAAAGTGCCCATGAAGGTGGCCGGGGCATCATTTTGATGCACACGATTATGGACTCGATTCACTACAACAAAAAAGGCAATGAAGTCACCCTGGTGAGGCACAAGGTCGACACCCCCGATGAGGGTGAAGACCCGGAAGACTAAGTTGAAGTTGACGGGCCATAAGCAGGCCAACGACTTCTTGTTTAACGCGATCATCGCGTTCCATCTGGCCCGATACAAGCACGAATCGCGAGCTGGTGGTTCTCCATGCGTCAACTTGTGCGCTTTCCCCCTGCCTTCTCCCTCGGGGAGAATCCCGGCGCGCCGGGAGAAGGGCGGATGAGGGCCATCACGCTGGGCGACAGGATCACGAGATAAACAGGGAACCGAATTCGATTCAGCCCGCTACAGGCATGAACTGACAGGCCTGGGCTTCGTCGCATGTCTTGATCAAGACTCAAGGTACTTTCGCCACGGAGTCCAGTAATAACTCTGCCAGCCATTTGTCACGCCCTCGAAGTCATGATCGGGCACGTCGAGGTGTATCAAATCTACTACGCCACCCCCGTCATGATCGTTGAAATGCAGGATCAACGTTGAATCAGGATCTGATTCCTGGAAATTGACCGAACGCCACGACAGAACCACCACAACTGGCCTGACGGTTTCCAGCATCGTTCCGGACAGTGCGCCATCAAACGCTGTAAACGGCGAACCCGGTTTTTCATCGATGGTGACTGGCGAACCAGTGAACGCTCCATGCAAGTCAGCGGACACGAACATATCAAAGAGTCGTTCGCCCGGAGCAGGCAAGACAACCGACTGTCGAATTACAGATCGCATCAAACACCGCCAGAAGAACAGGGGTTATGGACTTGTTCCAGGAAGATTGGACAGGATTTACGTGATGAACTGGATCACATGCCTTCTACCCGCGTTCGCAGCGCGCAGCTCGGATCGCGAAATGGAAGCGCGCAGGACAAGGTATGCCGAACTCGAACGCGAAATCAAATCTGCGGTTGAAAAAGGCGAGATTACGCCCGAGCAAGCAGAAGAGAACTTCATCGAGTTAATTTTCGAACGTGATAACCAGCCCCTTCGGCGACCTGCGGACGGTCATGAACACTCCAACGACACTTCCCGTGAAGCTGACCATAAACGCCAGGTTGCGGAAGCCGCCCGGTTACACGCTGCTAGTGAGCGTGTTTATGTGGGTTGCTCGCGTGAAGGGAATAGTTCTTCACACATAACCATGCCGACTTCCAGAATGAGGCCTTTGAATAATGCACACCATACTTGTTGCAGATTCGTTCGACGTCAGGTTGAATCTGATGGAGCTTGTTGGCGGGCAAATCCGGGAAAAGGTGATGTTCGATTTGCAAGTCGAGGCCGCCGAATACATGTTTGAGAGGCGACTTCATCATCACACTGTGGCTGGTTTCTGTCTGTAACACATACCATTCGGCTTTGCTGGCCGGCTTGATGTGTGGCGGGTAAAACTTCACGGTCCCGGTATGGTGGCCCATATGAAACATCGAGCCATAACTTAAACCGCGAATGGCTTCCGCCAGCAGATTGGCGACCAGAACCTTGAGCATTTGCGCAGCGGACAGAAACCAAAGTCCCGCAAGTAGCGGAAAGAACAGGATGTTGTAAAAGAAGTAACGATTTCGTGTCAGTTGTTGATAGATAGCCCTCACGTAAATCTTGAAGTCATTCTTGCTAAAAGCCTGCGGGTTTTCTTTTTGCCAGGCAAATATATAAGTGCGAAGTCCCAGCAACACATACATGGGCGCGCTGAAAATCGCCAAAGTCACCAGTTGAATGTTATGAAACCATCTGGGTTTTCCCTGTAATTCAGTGACCCTGAATACTTCATATCCAACATCCGGATCTCTGCCAATGATGTTGGGGTTCGAATGATGCAATCGATTGTGGGAATACTTCCAACCACTGTATGATGCCGGCAATTTTTTTGGCTCATAGTCGTTTGTGTTGTATTTCTCCAGACCCTTTTTTTTCCGCAGGCGGTTAAAGGCGCCATGGCCACAATTGTGTGCAAAGCTGACTTCAAAGTTGAAGTGCAGTGATAGAAAGATGACCCCCAGGACAAACGTGATTGGCTCAAAGCTGAAATGAATGAGCGCCCGACCGACAACTTCAGAGCTCAGGTTACCCCATTTCAATCGACGCAAGTAACGCTCGTCCTCGTGATTTCCCAATTCCTCGCGTGCGCGCTCGCCGACGGCAGCAATCTCCTCGGCAAATGCGGCTAGTTGCTGTTCGTCCAGATCGGTTATCGATCGCGCCCGCTTTGCACGTGATTTGGTAGCTGACTGCGCCCGCTGTTCATCTGGATGAGTAATGGACTGCGCCATAAGGCCGGCTCTATAGGTCCAGGAATTGAAATGGGTTTTGACTGAATCTCGAACTTCTACGTTCCCGCCAATTTAGAGAGTAGCCTGCCGCCGCCAGGCCGGACAGGCCAATTCCCCAGATCCGAGGGGCAGAAATTGCGAATTTACGAGGCAGGCTCGTTTGTCGGATGGCGATTGCAGCGAACTGCGGGTTTGCCAGATGCGATTCAGGTTGCGGTCGCCTTCCAACGCCCAGGTCATCCCATCGCAGTCGCCCGGAATTGCCTGCAGACCCCTCGGCATTTATCCCATGGCACGCAGGGGCGCTCGGGCGGCAAGTTCGAGCCAGTAAGCGGGATATTTCGAGAACGGCTGCTCAACCTTGTAAATGCGCTTTCTCAGATCCATTTCTTTGGCCGCCAGTTCCTCGTGAGTGTCGGCCTCAATCCACAACTGCATCAACGTGGTGCCCGGATTCGATCGGCCTTCCTCGCGCGTCATCACGTGATCTGCGGTGCGTGTGCGTCTTACCTGCAACAGCTCGCCCGATTTTTCCAATTCGTTCACCAGCGCGAAGTCAGCCAGATTACCCGCCTTCCTGCCTTCGATATCGACAACCACTTCGCCGGACTCACTGTCAACCTGATTCTTCACGTTGATAAACATGATGCACCCAACGCGAGCGCCTCCTGCACTCCACAGATCCCAGGGGGACTGCTCGGGTAGCTGGTCCTCCAGCACAAGATTCGCATTGTCCCGGTACATGTTGTTTCCGTAGGCAGCCCGGTACATCCGCTGAAAGCTGTGCACACAACGCGGGTTCAACTCGCAAAGCAGGAACCTGGGTGTCGCGTTCTCGTCATTGCCGTTGGAGATCCACACGTCCAGGTTGAAAAACTGGCGGCGGTAACCCACATCGACGAACCTGGATGCGACATCACTGACAAATTTTTCTGCCCTGGCGATGTGGGCAGGGTGCAGGTTCACCGGTGGAGTTACGCGGCCGAAACAAGAGGCATCCTCAAAATACATCTTCTCGGTGATTCCGTAGCACTTGTGCGTTCCGTCCTCATTGACGCAACCTTCATAGCAATACTCAATCCACTCCACTGTCATGTCGATCAGTTTTTCGCAAAGAAACGGTGGAGGCCCCTTGCCGTCCGTCAGCTCGTCCAGCCTGGAGCGTTGAGCATCGTCGAGGCGGCGAACTACACCATCGTCCATCTCCCTGATGCGATTTTGCAGATCCTCATCCTTGCGATACAGTTCAATGATCTCGATCATCTCCTCGGGCGTGTCACACTTGTAGATGCCGTCGCCGCGACTCAGCGTCGTGTTCTTGAACATGCAAGGCCACTCGGGAACCGTTTCAGCCAGTATGTTGCTGTCCTCTTCCAGATTCGGGTCGATCGGCACGAACCACATATCGGGCATCAGATCCGCGACCACGGCGCGCTGCAGGAACTTGCTCATGGCCACCAGGTAACACAGGCTGCTCAGCGAAACGTTGCCAAGTGCCTGGTTAAGCAACGCGTGGTGCCAGGCGTCCTTTTGCGCCAATCCCAGCACGGCGGTGGCACCCGCTTCCTTCAGCACCCGCGTCCAGTGCGCAATCGTTTCGTCGCTCCAGTCAATGGTGCCGGGTGCCACTGGCACGATCTCGATCTCCTGGCTCAGCTGTTCCAGCTCGGGTCGCATGTATTCTTGCGGCGTGATAACGCCCAGCACCGGCCTGGATTCAGCAGGCTCGGCGTGCTCATGCATCGTGAACACTACCTCGCCATCCATCACCCACTTCAACTCTTTGCCGGATTCTGAAGCAGCTACCATTTTCCTGACTCTCGCCTTACGGGATGTTTACGTTTTTGACTGACATGAGCGGATGATTCTAATGCCTTCGCTCCGGAGGGACAGGTGGCCAGGCACCATGATGGAAAGAAGTAACGCACTGGCAAGGTCGGTGCCACCCCGCCCCAGGCTTTCCGATTTTCTTGCAAGTCGGCTTTTGTTCGTGTTACCAATAACTCCGGAAGCAGGATCAAATATCGCTGTTCATGGCGTGGCTGGACGAGGTGACGCCGAGCGAATCCCGGGTCTCGTCGCGGGAATCGTCGTGTTCTTTTTTACCGCTCATTGACGCTAATAATCGCTAGTGATTTGAATCCGGATTATTAGCGTTTATCAGCGTGCATTCGCGGTGAAGATTCGTCCTGAAAAAAATGGCTCCTGTGAGCAACTGGCGTATCTATTTGAGCATTGAATCACGGAGAGGCGGTGAATTTTGAGCATTAACAAAGTTACCCTCCCCTTGGGGGCTCTTCACGGAATTTAATGGCAAGTTTTCATTTGCTGGAATACCTCAGCCCCTGACCCTCCCCCCGGGAGGGTCGAAATCCCGATTCCATCGGGATGAGGGGAGGGTTGTTCAAGA
>CAMYKF010000760.1 GCA_947258905.1 uncultured Pirellulaceae bacterium
CCTGTTCGCTCCGGTGATCGCGTTGTTTCCGCAAGTCGGCTCGGGGACCGGTTTGTTGCTCGCTTTTGCGGCCGGCATCGGCTTTGCCGCCGTGGTGCCAGTGACAACGGCACTGGCGCAGCGGTTGATGCCCAGTCGTACCAGTCTCGCTTCGGGACTGATGCTTGGTGGTGCCTGGTCCGTTGGCATGCTGGGTCCGGTGCTGGCCCAAATATCAATTGCACGTCTCGGAATTGACCAGACTTTTTACATCGTGGCCGTCGCGCTGGCGGTATCGGGCTTGCTGGCTTTGCCCATTCGTGGCCAGACCATCGTCGATAGTGTCGATTAGAATCGGTGCCAGGAAGTCTGTACGGGTTACTACGCTTGTGCCACAAAACACTTGAAAATTCGCGGGTTTGCATGAGTTGCGAATCGACCGGTTGTTGATTTGGGCCGCGCGTGTTTTCATAATTGCCTTATGCAGACGCCTTTTCCAACATCCCGCTTCGCCCCCGCCGGTTTTACGCTGGTCGAATTGCTGGTCGTGATCGCGATCATATCAATTCTGATCGGACTCACGATCCCGGCCGTGCAATCGGTGCGCCGGTCGGCCCAGAGTCTTTCATGTCGCAACAATCTTAAGAATATCGCGCTGGCGGTTCATAACTACGAGACGAGCAACAAACACTATCCGGCGAGCTTCGAATTCCAGCCGGGGACCGTGGTGCGGGGTGCCTGGTCGATTCACGCGAAGATCATGCCCTTCTGCGAAGAGATCAACGCTCACCGGCGTGTCGATTTTGCAGTGGACTGGCATGACCAGGTGGATACCGGAGTCACCGCACACGTTATTCCGATTTACAACTGTCCGGCCGAGATCAACACGCTGACCCGAGTCAAGAACGGCGACCCCTACGTTCACGGCACCAATTACGGTTTCAACATGGGTTCGTGGTTCATCCATGACCCGGTCACGAACCAGTCCGGAGACGGTCCCTTTCGCGTCAACCGTCGCGTACGTCAGGCGGACATCACCGACGGGCTATCGCAGACTCTGTGCATAGCCGACGTCAAGCACTACACGTCGTACATTCGCAATGTCTCAGGCGCCATTGATCCGACCCTGCCGGATTCACCCGGCCATTTCGAGACCATCACCGGTGAACTCAAACTGGGCCCGGCACTCGAAGACAACACCGGTCACACGGTGTGGCCCGATGGAAGAGTCCACCACACCGGATTCACAACGGTTTACACGCCCAACACGTTCGTCAGTTATCCGTACGCCGGCGAAGTCTACGACATCGATCTTTCAACACAGCAGGAAGGTCGTGACCCGAACCGGCCTACCTATGCAGCCGTGACGGCACGCAGCTACCACGGTGCCGGAGTCAACGTGGCGCACATGGACGGATCGGTACGCTTTGTTTCCAGTTCGATTCGTCGCAACGTATGGCGAGCACTGGGAACGGCCGCTGGTGGCGAAGTCATTGACGGCGTGTTTCTGCAATAGCCTTCACTCGCTGGGCTATCGATAAACAGGCAAGCCCTGTTCCCGTCTGCGCCGGTTCACGAGTTCCAGACCGGCGCGCTGTTTCTTCAGCAGTTTGACCAGTTGCGATGTCGAGCAGTCGAGGTCCGCGGCAGCCTGGCTGGCATCAAAATCGCGATTCTCCAACGCGTCCAGGGCGACGGCCAACATAGCGGGGAAATCCTCATGTTGGGTGCTGATGTTGATTTTCCCCGACCGCACTCGCGAGTTCCAGAGTTCCCTGCCCCGGTTTGCCGACGCTGGATTGTCGGGACTGCGAAATCCAAGTGCCAGGTTGATACGCAGACGATTCACGGCCTGATCGTAATTGGCTGCCTGGCTACGTCGTTCGCTGGCCTTCCCGGTAATCCCGGTCGGCTGGTGCGTGATGACAATGGCCGTCTCCACCTTGTTGCGATGCTGGCCACCGGGGCCGGAGCCGCGCGTGCGTTTGACTTCGCATTGCTGCAACAACGATTCGACGGGCCAGCAGGCCGGGTGACCGGATGTGTCTGTCATCAGGAGGTTTGAAATGGCCATGCGGCGCCCAGGGCGTCCCGCTGCAGGGCCGTCAATTGCGAGATACCCGTCTGGGCCAGATCCAGCAACTGATCCAGTTGTTGACGTGTAAAAGTTGACTCCTCGCCCGTTCCCTGAACTTCAATGAACTGGCCCGAACCGGTCATGACAATGTTCATGTCCACCTGGGCAGCCACGTCGAGGTCATAGTCGAGATCCAGCCATGCGAGATCGTCGATGATTCCCGCGCTGACGGCGGCCACGTTGTCCCGGAGTGGATATTTGTCCGGGTTTGGCAAATCCTGTCGTACCGAATCGATGGCGTCTACCAGAGCGACAAAGGCGCCGGTGATGCTGGCCGTGCGCGTTCCGCCGTCGGCCTGCAGCACATCACAATCGACCGTAATTTGTCGTGAACCGAGTGCCCGCATATCGGCAACGGCGCGCAGACTGCGTCCGATCAGCCGCTGGATCTCGGTCGTCCGCCCATCGACTTTCAGCCGGTCGCGTTTTTTGCGCGGGCTGGTGCTGCCGGGTAGCATGTTGTATTCGGCGGTGATCCAGCCGCGTGGATCGTCGTCGTTTTGCATCCATGGCGGCACATTTTCATCGACGCTGGCGGTGCACAGGATCATGGTGTTGCCGGCCTTGACCAGCACGCTGCCCGGCGACGTACGGGTAAAATGCCGCTGCACGGAAAACGGTCGCAGTTCATCTTGTGCCCGTGAATTCATACGGCAGCGTTAGCGAGCGTCCCCGGTGACTGTGGCGGGCCGGTTGGTCATCGTGTTCCAGTGGCGGGCTGTCGATTCGACGGTGTACCTGATCTGCTCGGGCGTATGGCTGCTGGTGATGAAGAATCGCAGACGGGTCTGGTCTTCGTCCACGGCCGGGTGCAGGATCGGCTGCACGTTAATGCCATCGTTGTACAACGCTTCGGCCAACCGCAAGGCCAGCAGTGAATTGCCCGTGATCACGGGGATGATCGGCGAGCTGTCGCTCATGCCGGTGTTGAGGCCCGCTTCCTTTGCCAGTTTGAGGAAAAGGGCGGAATTCTCCTGCAGTTGTTTGACGCGTTCCGGTTCGCGTCTGAGGACCTGCAACGAGCCGAGTGCCGCGCCGACCAGTGCCGGTGGCAGACCCGCGGCGAATACGTATCCAGGCGTCGTGTAACGCAGGTATTCCACGAGCTGATGCGAGCCACCGATAAAACCGCCGGCTGCGCCGAACGACTTGCTCAATGTGCCCATCCACATATCCACATCCTCGCGCGCCACGTCGTAGATTTCCGCGAGGCCGCGGCCTGTATCGCCGAGTGTGCCAAACGAATGTGCTTCGTCGACGTACAGCATCGCGCGATGGCGTTTCTTGACCTCCACGAACTTGTCCAGTTGCGGATAATCGCCATCCATGCTGTACAGGCCCTCGACGGCAATCAACACGCGATGATAGTCATTGCGAATCTCTTTAAGGATGCTGTCCAGCTGTTGCCAGTCATTGTGGTCGAACGGACGCCGTCGGGCACCGGACATCTCCGCACCCTGAATAATGCTGTTGTGAGCCAGCGAGTCGTGAATAATCAGGTCGCCTGGTCCCACCATGTGCCCGATCACCGATTCGTTGGTCGCGTGACCGCCGGCAAAGGTAATCACATCCTCAACGCCGAGAAAATCTGCCAGTTCCTGTTCGAATTCGCGGTGAATGGTCTTCTCGCCGGAAACCAGGCGGCTGGCCGAAACACTCGTGCCATACTGCTCAATCGCGTCGATGGCTGCCTGATTGACTTCCGGATCACCGGACATACCGAGGTAGTTGTAACTGGACCAGGAAATCAGTTCCCGTCCGTCGATTTGTGTTGTGTCCGCAATACTGCCTTCATGGACACTAAAGAACGGATTGCGAATGCCGCTGCCCTCCATGAGGGATTTGAGTCGGGCAAAGCGGATGTACTCCGGCATCTGGTCCACACAGTAGTATTGCTCGGGAACTTCGCCCTCGAATTTCTTGCGACGTGGCTCGGTGCGAGGTGATTCCAGTGCGGGCGCGCCATTGCGACTGGTGCCAATATGCTGTTCCACGGCCGCAGCGACTTCGCCGACCGTTTCAATCGTCTGCAGGACTTCATCCGGGAAGCGGCCGCCATAGTGTTGTTCCAGCGAATTGGCAATCTGCAGCCGCTCCAGCGAATCGAGTCCCAGATCGACTACGATATTGGTGTCGGCAGTCAGTTCGCGGGCCCGTTCGCGCGCCACGGCTCGCACGAACCCGGTGACCACCTGCAATACTTCAGGACTGGAACTGGATTCCGATACGGATGCTTCAACGGCCGTGTCGCTTTCAACATCGGTGTCCGTTTCCAGCGCCCAGCGGGCCACGATCAGCAAATCCTGGTCCAGGTATTTTTCGCGACAGGCATGCCGCTGGACTTTGCCGCTGGACGTCTTGGGGGTCGAGCCATTGCGTACCAATACGATTTCATCCGGCGGCAAATCATGCTCGGCAATCACGGCTGCCCGCACCTCCTGCAGGACCTGCTCCCAGTCCGTGTCACGAGCCCGATCGACTTCGCAAACCAGAACGAGTTGTTCGCGATCCCAGCGGTCGACAGAGAAGGCCGCCGATCCGGCAGCTCGCAAACGCGGGCTGGCCGCTTCGGCCGTCGCCTCGATATCCTGCGGGTACCGGTTCACACCGCGAACAATAATCATGTCCTTCAATCGACCGGCGACGAACAGTTCACCGTCATGCAGAAATCCGAGGTCGCCGGTACGCAGCCAATGCTTGCCGGGTTGGTCAGCCAATTCAGCGTGGAAAACGCGTTTGGTTTCTTCAGGTTTTTCCCAGTAGCCGGCCCCGACGCTGGAACTGCGGACCCAGATTTCGCCAATTTTGTCTTCCGGCAATGCCCGGCAGGCTTCGGGGTGCACAATCACAATTTCCTCATCCATCACCGGGCGTCCGCAACCGATCATTTGCTTGACCGACTTGCCCGATCCGGTGACCGGCTTAACGCGATGTTGAGTGAGTTCATTCGAATCGAACTGCCCGACGACGGGAATCTCGACAGGCGAACTGGCCGTGACCATTAATGTGGTTTCAGCCATTCCGTAGCAGGGATAATGGGCCTCATGGCGAAAACCATAGGGCTCGAACTTGCTGGTGAATCGTTCCAACACGTCGCTGCGAATCGGCTCCGCACCGTTGAACGCCAGCCGCCAACTGGACAGGTCGAGCGATTCGCATTCCTCATCAGAAATGCGTTCGCAACACAGGGAATAGGCAAAGTTGGGACCGCCGCTGACCGTGGCGCGTTCGGCCGAAATCGCTTGCAGCCAGCGAATCGGTCGCGAAAGAAAGTGGACCGGAGACATCAACGTGTGGGGCTGCCCGCAATAAAACGAACTGAGCAAACCGCCAATCAATCCCATATCATGATACACGGGTAACCAGCAAACTCCGCGATCATCGGCATGAATCTGGAATCCCCAGGTGATGTACTTCAAATTGGCCATCACGTTGGATTGAGACAACATCACGCCCTTGGGTGATCCCGTGGACCCTGATGTGTATTGAACAATGGCCAACTCATCGGCACAGACATTCGGGTCAACCCAGTCGCCGGCCAGTTCGATCGGGATTTCTTCGGTGGGCAGCCAAACCTTGTCCCTGAGCACGCCATTCTCAATTCCCATAAGATTGCGTCGATCGATGACTTCGCGTGTGGTCAGGGCAATGGAAGTTCGCGCGTCATCGGCGATGGTGTTGATACGGCCCATGTTTCGGTTGCGGCGCGGTGGATAGGCGGGGATGGCGGTCACGCCCGCGTACTGACATGCAAAGAACGCCACGATGAATTCGATCCCGGACGGATACATGAGCAATGCCCGTTGGCCTCGCAGGCCCAGCGACACCAGTTTGGCAGCGCAGGCGCGAGCCCGTTCGTCCAGCTGGGAAAACGTAATGGCTTCCGTTTCATTGACGCCGTCACCCAGAAACCGATAGACCTGTTCATCGGGTCGTGCGGATCGCCAGTACCTGAGTCGGTCGACGAGTGTGGTTTCGGGCGGCGAGTAGGGATGCAGTAGTTGTTCGACGGATTTCACGATTGGGCCTGTTGTAGCTTGAAAAATGCGAGAAATCGCTGCAATTGGGTCAGCTTTCAATATACGTACGGGGCCTGAATATGTCCAAAGCCCCGCCACTTGGCGGCCTGTTTGGCGGCTCAATGACGTAAAACGGTGCGTTTTCCCGGCGGCAAATACCGCCTGTAGCGAATGCCTCATACCAGGCGCACCGTCAGACGACGATATGAATATCGAACTGACCGTCTGACTTACTGCCGGATTTTTATGACAAACCACAAACTTGTACTGCCCCAGTTCATGAACCAGTACGGATTCCTGTTTGGCGGTTACCTGCTGAAATGGGTCGATGAATACGCCTGGATCGGTGCCACGCTGGATTTTCCTGGCTGCAAATTCGTCACAATCGCTATGGACAAGGTTGAGTTCCGCAAACGCGTGCGGCAAGGTTCGATTCTGCAATTCGAGACGTTTCGCGAACGAACTGGACGGTCTTCGGTTGATTACCGTGTGACGGTCGACGATGCCAGCGCAGAAACTGTAACGGGTGAGCCGATTTTTTCGACCATCGTCACGCTCGTTCGCGTCGACTCCGAGGGACGCAAAATGTTGCTGAACGATCCGTGAATCTGTAAGGATCAGGCAAGGACTGTCGGAGTTACCTGGCCGCCTGAACGATTGTCATAAACCCCATAACCGTTGTAGCAATTAACCCGCGTGCAAGCGCTGGTATCCGAACGGTTTAACTGGAATCCAGGCGTTTTTGCGTGCAAATCCGGGTCGTAAAACGATAGTAAAACCGATTCAAATACAGCTGCGTCTCCCTGCGCTGAATGAGTGTTGTGGCCGGTCGACCCTACCGCGACGAAAGGCTTGAAGACTGAAACTGTCAATCGCCAAGAGAATTACGTTCATGGTCAAATATTGCAGTGCCTGTTGGCGTAAGGAACGGCACACCTCCCTGCGACTCAATACCATGACCTACAGCGTGCTGTTGTTCAGCACGCTGGGGCTGTTGTGGTTGTTGCGCCCCAAACAATGCAACTGTTGCGGCAAGGTCCGCATCTTTTAGCGCAATGCCCCCCGCGAGAAAATCAACGCTCCGAAGGCACCAATAGTCGCCAGGACTTCCGAAAACACCGTCGGAGCGCTTGCCGAGTTCCGCGTATCTATTTCCGCGAGAATATTTCCGCGAGAATCTTTTTAGGCCGATTCGGCTGTGGTCTTGTTTACTCAAGCTGAGCAGACGTGCAGATCGCACGAAAAAAGCAGGCGAACGAGGCCCTTCGTTCGCCAGGCAACATGTCCGACAGGATGGTTGCAGATTTTTTTCTGCGTTTCAGCAATCTTACCGTGGCAACTCCAACGTCTGCTGAGCGAAGAGCCTCGCTCAGCTACACAAAAAGTGCTCTGTTTCAGTATTTAGTCCCGGCCCGAATTCTTGAGAATCCGGCTACCCTGGGCGGTTGTTCCGGCGGGCTTACAGCCAGGCACCCAGCCTTTCGACCAGATCGGCCGTGCGGCAGCTGTAGCCCCATTCGTTGTCGTACCAGCTGAGTACCTTGGCCATTTTTCCATCGGCGCCAATGGTCTCCGTGAAATCGGCCGCAAATATCGAACTG
>CAMYKF010000761.1 GCA_947258905.1 uncultured Pirellulaceae bacterium
ATGTTGTTCGGTGCGGGCTGGGCCATCACCGGCGCCTGCCCGGGCCCGATTTACGCCCAGATCGGCGGCGGCGAGTGGATGGCCATCAGTACGCTGGCCGGCGCGCTCGTTGGAATGTTCGCTTACGCGTGGCTGAAACCCAAATTGCCGCACTGATCGTTATTGAGTCACTGAAAACCCCCAGACGCAATTCATGAAGCTGCCCACCTGGTTAACGACGATCTCGCCGCTGGCGTCACGGCTGGCCAAAGGGAAAAAATATCGCCGTGCCGATTTCACGGGCGATCTGATTGCGGGTTTGATCGTCGCCATCATGCTGGTGCCCCAGGCCATGGCCTATGCCATGCTGGCCGGGCTGCCTCCGCAAGTCGGGTTGTACGCCAGCATCGTGCCGTTGCTGTTGTACAGTTTTTTGGGCAGCAGCAATTCACTGGCGGTCGGTCCAGTGGCCATGATCTCGTTGCTGGTCGTGGCGGGAGTCGGCCAATTGGCAACGCCGGGCAGTGCCGAGTTCATTTCGCTGTGTTTCACACTGGCGCTGCTGGCCGGTGCCATCCAGATATTGATGGCCGTATTTCGACTGGGCTTTCTCGTCAATTTCATCAGTCATCCGGTGCTGGCCGGTTTTACCAGCGCAGCGGCTATCGTCATCGGGTTTAGTCAGGTCAGGCATTTGACCGGCGCCGAAGTCACCGCGAGTGAATACCCGGTGGTCACCATCTGGAACACTTTCACCAGTCTGATGGAATCCAATCTGGCCACACTGATCATCGGCGTCAGCAGCGTGGTCGTGCTCGTATTTTTTGCCCGGGCTCTCACTCCCTTGTTGAAAAAAACCGGGCTCTCCACGACCAGTGCGTCAACGATTTCCAAAGTTGGACCACTGGTCGCAGTCGTCCTCGGCGCGCTGGTCGTGGGGAGCCTTGGGATGCATCGTGAGGCGAACGTCGCCATTGTGGGCGAAATCCCCGCCGGACTACCAGGCCTGACGATGCCCAACCTCAGCTGGGTTGCCATCACATCGCTGTTGCCGCTGGCGCTGGTCATCACGATGGTCGGCTATCTGGAAAGTATTTCGGTAGCCAAAGCCCTGGCCAGTCGCCGTCGCGAAAAGGTGGACGCCAATCGCGAACTGTTTGCGCTGGGCATGGCGGATGTGGGAGCGGCTTTCACCGGCGGTTATCCCGTGACAGGGGGCTTCAGTCGTTCCGTGGTCAACTTCTCTGCGGGAGTCCGCACGCCGCTGGGGTCAGTGATCACGGCCTTGCTGGTCGCGGTCTCGGTGTTGTTCCTGACGCCGCTGTTCTTTTACATACCCAAGGCCGTCCTCGCGGCGATTATCGTGGTCGCCGTGACGACGCTGATCGATGTAAAAACGCCGATCCGTTTGTGGAAGTACAGCCGCAGTGATGCCATCGCCTTGCTGATCACCTTTGCCGGAGTTTTGCTGGCGGGCATCGAAACCGGAATCATCATTGGCATCGCTGCCACGGCGGTTCTGTATATGTGGCGAGCCAGCCGGCCACACATTGCGGAAGTCGGTCGCCTTCCCGGCACCGAGCACTTTCGCAACATCGCCCGTCACAACGTGGAAACCGTTCCCGGCGTGCTGGCTGTGCGTGTCGACGAGAGCCTGACGTTTGCCAATGCACCATGTCTGGAATCGTGGTTGCTGGCAGCCGTTGCCGACCGGCCCGACGTGCACAGCGTGTTGCTGGTAGCCACGGGCATCAACCAAATGGATGCCACCGGGATCGAGGTGCTGGAGACCGTCCGCGAAGAGTTACAGGGCGGGGGAGTGGAACTTTATCTGTCCGACGTCAAGGGACCGGTCAGCGATATGCTGGTTCGATACGGATTCGACGAGCCATTCCTCGCGAACCATGTCTTCCTGTCGGCCGATCTCGCGCTCAGGCAACTGGAGAATCACTCATCTGAATCGGTCGTCACTGACGAATCCGCTGCCCCGGCCCCTGGAATCGCCGGGGCCTCGCAGACTCCCCTCGCAACCGTCTCTTCATCATCCTCTGGTCCAGCGGAGTTGCATACCGAATCATGAAATCAACAACCATTCCGAACCGAAAAGGAACAAACGACATGTGGGAACTTCTTATCATTGGCGGATTTGTCGTCGTGTGGGTGGTGCTGCAAGTGTGGGTGCTGCCCAAATTTGGCATCCAGACGTGAATGAGCGGTGCGTGCACGCCGAGTTCGGCGGACCAAACTGAACAACACGACACAGTGGACCAACCCACCGCGATTGACTCAGAGACCGGAACAGGCGATCCCGACAAGCCGCTCCGCGATCCCTTGCCCCACGAGTCAGTCCGATGAACAAACTGGCCACCCGGTTACGAGCGCTCTCCCGGACTCTGCTGAAAGTGATTCCGGTCATCCTGGGATTGGTCGCCCTGGCCGCGATCATTGCCTGGATTTCGGGCGTCTTTGAACAAAAGATCGAGCCCGGTGAAACAGATGTCACCATGGCTCGTTGGGAAGGCCAGCCCACCGATGTCGTGCATGAAATTCACAAGGACTACATCGAGGAAGCCGTCGGCACATTGAAGGCAGCCAGCCGCAGTGTGATTTCGGCCAAGATTCTGGCTACGATTCAGCAGATTCACGTGTCCGCTGGCGACTTTGTCAGTGAGCACGATCTGCTGATTGAACTCAACACCCAGGAACTGAACGCCCGACTGCAACAGGCCCGTGAATCTTTGACGGCCGCCCAGGCAGCGGCCACAAATGCTGCGGCCGACTTCGAGCGCAACGAGGGGCTGTTCCGACAGAATGCCGTCGCCCGTCGCGAATACGACCAGTCGCAACGTGAACTGGCCGTGGCCCGCGCCGACGAACGACGCGCCGAACAATCCGTGAACGAAGCGGAAGCGATGCTGTCCTATGCCACCATTCGGGCGCCCCGCAATGGACGCATTGTTGATCGCGCGGCGGAACCGGGCGATACCGTCCAGCCGGGCGCTCCGATTCTCACACTCTATGACGCCAGCTCGCTGCGGCTGGAAACGCCGGTGCTGGAGAACCTTGCCGTGCGGTTGTCGGTCGGCCAGAAACTGACTGTGTTTGTCGATTCGATCGATCAGCAATTCGAAGCTACGATCGATGAAATCGTTCCGCAGGCTGATGCCCTGAGCCGGTCGTTCCTGGTCAAGGCGAGTTTGCCACGCAGCGAAAATCTTTACGAAGGAATGTATGGAAGGCTGCAGATTCCGGCCGGTTCGCGTCGTCATCTGTGTCTGGCGACCGACGCTATCCAGCAAATCGGCCAGCTGGAATTCGTCAATGTCGTGCGTGACGATGAAACCCTTGAGCGACGCTTGATCAAAACCGGACGCGTCGGGATGCCGGGACGTATCGAAGTGCTCAGCGGATTGCAGGCCGGCGACCGAGTGGTGCTGTATTCCCGTTCGGCAGTGGATGCCGGTGATCTCGAATCCGATTCTGCAGCGGGAGAGGGGAATTGAGCGAGCTGCCGACACGGATGCCGCACGACGACTCGGGCGAGCCGTTGCCCTTGCTGACACGCATCGTGGATGTGTTTCTGCGTGGTGACATCGCCATCATGTTCATCGTCATCTCACTGGCTATTGGCGCGGTCGCTTTATGGCTGACTCCGCGTGAAGAAGAACCTCAAATCGTGGTGCCCCTGGCCGACGTGTTCGTGCAGGCTCCCGGTTTGACCGCGGCCGAAGTGGACCGGCAAGTCACCCAGCCGCTGGAAAAACTGCTTTACCAGATCGACGGCGTTGAATACGTGTACGCGATGTCGCAATCCGGTCAGGCGGTCGTCACCGTACGGTTTTTTGTCGGCGAAGACCGCGAGGATTCGCTGGTCAAGCTGTACAACAAAATCGACTCGAACATCGATCAGGTGCCCGCCGCCGTCTCCAGCTGGGTCGTCAAGCCGGTGGAGATCGACGATGTGCCGATCGTGATTGTTTCCCTGTGGAGCGGCCGGATGGACCGCTACAGCGATCACGCGTTGCATCGCATCGCACAGGAACTGCAAAACGAATTACAGGCCATTCCCAATACCAATCGCGTCTGGGTTACCGGCGGCCGGCCTCGAGAAGTGCGTGTGCAACTGGACACGCAGTTGATGGCGTCACGCGGTACGACGCCGCTGCAAATCTCGCGAGCTCTCAAATCCAGCAACGTGCTCATGCGGGCAGGCGACTTCGAGCAGCAAAATCGCACGTTCATTGTCGAGGCAGGCACGGTTTTTCGCGACCTCGGCGAATTGCAAAACCTGGTCGTGCAGGTCGTCAATGACCGACCGGTTTACCTGAAAGATGTAGCGCGCATCGTGGACGGACCCGCCGAACCGACCGGATACAGCTGGATGGGCTTTGGACCTGCCAACGTAGTTGCCGACGGTCATGCTTCGGACGAGCCCGCGGCCTTCTATCCGGCGGTGCACATCGCTGTGGCCAAACGCAAGGGCAGTAACGCGGTATGGGTGGCACGTGAGGTCGAACAGCGGTTGGAGGAACTTGCCTCAACCCTGCTGCCTGCCGACGTCCACTATCACATCACCCGCGATTATGGCGAGACCGCCAACGAGAAAGTCAACGAACTGGTGGAAGGTCTGGCGATCGCCGTGATTACCGTCGTCGGATTGATTGGCCTGACGATTGGCTGGCGCGCGGCACTGGTGGTGGCTCTGGCCATTCCAGTTTGCTACAGCCTGACGCTGGCGGTCAATCTTTTGTTTGGCTACACGATCAATCGCGTGACCATGTTCGCGCTGATCCTGTCGCTCGGTTTGCTGGTCGACGACCCGATCACCGACGTCGAAAATATCGCCCGTTATTTTTCCATGCGAGTGGCGTCGGCGCGACGCAGTGTACTGGCGGCGATTCAGGAGGTGCGGCCGGCCCTGATTATGTCCACACTGGCGATCATCGCCAGTTTTTTGCCGCTGTCTTTTATCACCGGCATGATGGGGCCCTACATGGGCCCCATGGCACTGAACGTACCGCTGACGGTCACTCTATCGACGGTGGTGGCTTTTCTGGTGACGCCGTGGCTGGCCATGGTAGCCCTCAGGCACAAGTTGACGGGCACAGAAAACGAGCCGCCCTTCGACGTTACGCGAACTCCGCTGTACCGCATCACCAATTCCCTGTTACGCCCGATCCTCAAACGCCAGACGTTGTCGATTGCTGTATTGTGCGGCGTGCTGTTGTTGCTGGGCGGGGCCCTGCTGTTGCCGGCGCTGCGTCTGGTGCCGCTGAAAATGCTGCCCTATGACAACAAGAACGAGTTTCAGGTGGTGGTCGATATGCCGGACAACTCGACGCTGGACCAGACCGACAACGCGGCACGGGCCATCGCCAGTTACCTCGGCGGCGTTGCCGAGGTTCGCGACTTTCAGGTGTATACCGGCCAGCCGTCACCCATGGACTTCAACGGCATGGTGCGGCATTACTTTTTGCGAACGCGACCCAACCAGGCCGACATCCGCGTCAATCTGGCTCCCAAAGAGGTACGCCAGCAGCAGTCACACGAAATTGTCTTGCGAATCCGCGATCACCTGACGGAGATCGGCCAGTCATTTGGTGCGGATATCAAGGTGGTTGAGGTACCACCGGGTCCCCCGGTCATCGCCACGATCACGGGTGAAGTCTACGGGCCACCCGAAAGTCGCTATGAGGGCCTGATTGCGGCGGCGCAGCTGGTGCGCCAGCGCTTGGAACGCGAACCCGGTGTCGTGGACGTTGATTTGAGCAGCGAATCGGACCAGGTCCGCTGGATCTTTGAAACCGACAAACCCAAGGCGGCCTTGTCGGGCATCTCCACCGACGACATCGCCCGCACCCTGACGATGGCACTGGATGGCGAGCGGTCATCGGTCATGCATGATCCGGACGAAGTGGCACCGTTGCCCATCGTCCTGCAGTTGCCCCGCGAACAACGCTCGGCCATCGACGATCTGCAGGAGCTCTACATTCAGGGCCAGTCGGGCAATCTCGTGCAACTGGGCGGCCTCGGCCAATTCGTGGAACAACTGGAAGACAAAACGATATATCGCAAAAACCTGCGGCCGGTGATGTATGTGTTTGGCGAAGTTGCCGGCCGGCCTCCCGCCGATGCCATCGTTGACATGGAAGTTGACCGCACCGCAGCAGTGCCCGGCGTTGCCGGTGACCAGCCGCGTCCACTGGCTGAACGTACCTGGCTGTCACCAGGTGGTGACGTGGCCTGGGCCCTGCCGGACGACTACACGGTGAAATGGAACGGCGAAGGCGAATGGAAAATCACCCTCGATGTATTTCGGGATCTGGGCATCGCCTTTGCCGCAGCTTTGCTGGCCATCTTTCTGCTGTTAACGATGCAAACCGGATCACGAGTGTTGCCGCTGGTCATCATGCTGGCGATTCCGTTGACATTGATCGGGATCATGCCTGGTTTCTGGTTACTGAACATCAACAGCGGACAATCCATTGGCGGCTATGCCAATCCGGTCTTCTTCACGGCTACGGCCATGATCGGGATGATCGCCCTGGCGGGCATCGTGGTCCGCAATTCCGTGGTGCTCGTGGACTTTATTCATTACGGCCTGGCCGACGGATTGTCGCTGGAAGAGTCGATTGTGCGCAGCGTGGCCGTGCGCACGCGACCAATTTTGCTGACAGCCGGCACGACGCTGTTGGGCAACTGGGTGATCACACTGGATCCGGTTTTCTCGGGTCTCGCCTGGGCCATTATCTTCGGCATTCTCACGTCCACGCTGTTCACACTGATCGTCATTCCCGTGGTGTACTGGCTGTTGTTTCGCCATTCACAGGCGGCAAACGAATCAATAGCCGCTGATTAACTCCGCGTTCGCGTTAAAAGAATGAACTACCCGGAACAAAACGTGTTCCACAAAACACGCACGCCGGGCAAATGATTTCTGCCGGATCAACCGCGCAAATGCACTGGTGGCAAATCCTTGCTGCTGCGACCCGTCATAAACGGCTTGATCAGCGCGGCACCGGCGATGAATCCGCCGATGTGCGCAGCGTACGCCACACCGCCTCCACCGCCGCCCAGCATTCCCAGCCCGCTGATCAACTGAAACAAAAACCAGATTCCCACCGCCACTATGCCGGTCACGTTGACGACAGCGCGACCGAGCAACACGGTGACGCGTCGTGAAGGGTGCATCACGATGTAGGCGCCCATCACACCCGAGATGGCTCCAGAGGCTCCCAGGCAGGGAATCATGGCCGCCTCGCCGCTGCGGTTGAACATCAGATGGGCCAGTGACGCCAGGATGCCGCACACCAGGTAGAACACGAGGTAGCGCAGCCAGCCGAGGTCATTTTCGATGTTGTCACCAAAGACCCACAGGAACCACATGTTGCCCAGCAAGTGAGCAATGCTACCGTGCATGAACATCGACGTCAGAATCGTCAGGTACACCGAAACGGGAGTCGGGCGCAGTCCCGGCTTGACCATCTCGTCGACGCCGTACTCTGTACGTACTTCTACCACACTGTCTTCAGTAACTATGTCTTCGCCGCTAACGATCTCGGCGGGCACCATCGACCACGCCATCGTGAAATCATTGTTGAGGCCCATGCCCTGGAACAGCACAAACACAAGCACGTTGGCGGCGATCAAGGCCAGATTAACGACCGGAAAGACCGTAATGTCGCTGTTGTCGTCACTGATGGGCAAGACCATAAGTGCTGCACCTTTCTGATTTGTGTT
>CAMYKF010000762.1 GCA_947258905.1 uncultured Pirellulaceae bacterium
GGTGCTGGCCAAACTCAAAACCCGCATGCCGGAATCCGTTCTTGTGCAGGGATTCAAAATGGCCAACGGATCCTGGTTCTGCCGGATACATCAGGTCCTGGGCAATCCGCGGTTGTTTTTTGACGACATCTTTCAGCGCGAACCGCAACATCTGATTCACAAACCGGCCCAGCGCTCCGTCGGCCGTGGCATCCACTGCGGCACCCTGGATCGTCGGTTCTTCGGGCAATTCGTCACTTCCCTCGGCCGGTTGCCACATGTCGTAGATCCAGCCTTCCTCACCGTAGGAGATACGCGCACGATACACGTACCTGCGTGGCGTATCATCGCCCATCTTTGCCGGATCAACAAAATACAAATCGACGTCGATGTGATCGATCAGCTGCGTCATGTTGGGGGGCTGGGGCCCAAACCTCAGCAGATCGCCGTCGGTCCAGTCGTCGAATTCAGTAGTCAACATATCGTCATTGAATTCGACGATGTAGATTTGCGGCTGGCCCGGCAGCCGCACGTAGCGGTGCTGGGGATTGGCTGACGTCGGATTGCCCACAATCAGGCTGCCCAGCGTCTGTCGATTTCGCCCTTCGAGCGTCACTCGTGATCCCAGGCCCAGTCCGGTCGGCCCCGCTTCGGAATACTCCAGCACGCCGTAGGTTTCATGGTCATCCTGTTGGTCGGAGACGAGTTCCAGGATTTTCCTGTCTGACATGGCGTTGATGGCCAATGCGATGCGTTCGGCATTGCCAGCCAGAAAATTGCTGCGTGCCGGGATTTCCCAGCGTCCGCGATTCAGCACCAGTTCCATCTCACTGGCATTGCGTTTGTCGTAAGTTTCGATTTTGACGCGACGCACATCCTTGCTGTCAAAGGCCTGATTATCCGGCACCAGGAATTCCCGGTCGGCCACCTGCTCGACTTCGATTTTCGGATAGTAGTACCAGGCAAACGCGGAGGCGAACAGCGCGATCAGGCCCATGGACAAGGTGACTAGCAGTGGCTTCACGACAATTTCCTGCGTGGATGTTTACTGTGGTTTCAGTTGGGTATTACCGGATCCGACGCGCCTTGGAGATACCTTCACGTTCACGCAAACGGCGTCGTGTGAACACGATCAGGCCCAGTAACAACGGCGGAATCGGTGGAATCAGAACGGCGGCCAGCTTGTAACGCCGCTGGATTTCCTGAATCTGCAATTCGGATTTCAGCCGAATCGAGCGGATCTTTTCGTTGCGTTCATTCTGCATCTCCTCCATCAGCTGCTGCAGCTTTTGCGCTTCGCCGCGTTCCACCTGTTCCAGCAGGTTTCTGCGTGCTTCCAGGGCCGCCTCGTCGATAACGTTACCGGCGTTCCGTTCCTCTTCCAGGCGGCTCACATCGCGTCGCAACTCGTCCAGTTGCGTTATCGCTTCACCTCGCGCCTGCGACATGCGAACCTCAAAGTCCTTTTCGTAGTTCTGCAGTTCGGTATCCACTTCATCCGTCGCTTCGCGAATCGTCTCCTCCACGTGCCGCAACGTAACGTAGGTCGGTCGCCGGTCGCGAATCTGAATGTAACGACTTTGGGCAGTCATCGAATCGATCAGGTTGAGCACAAAATCGATATTCTGGTAACGGTACTCGATGCCGCCACGAGTGGGCTGGTCCCGCAAGGCCACCATCTCATCGGCCAGGATATCGACGTCGCTGACCAGGATGCAGTTGACGTCTCCGGCTTCCAGATCCTCGCTGTATTCGCTGGTGGAGATACGGGCCGCCAACACCAGATCCTCGCCCTGCACCTCGCTGCCGCGGTAGACATTTCTGGCCTCCGGAGCATTTCTGGTTTGTGCATACACATCCATGGCAATGCGACCGGCTGACCGGGCCATCACCAGCGGCTCCATTTTGTAGCGCGAGTCGGGTCGCCGGGTAAACGCGCTGGTAAAATTGAATAGCAACTCCTTGATGCCGGCGGTCGCCGGATAGGCTTCGCTGATCTGCTCGTCGATTGCCGCCGGATTGGCGTTGTCGATCACCAGTCGTTCGGGTTCGTCCAGCGATCGGTCGCGTTTGTACGGGTTGTACCGCTGCCAGATCAAGTCCGGGATGTACGCGTCCGATTCCCTGACCAGCCGGCCTGACAACGTGATGCCCAGGGCGTCCCACAAGTCCTGGATTTTGGCTGTCTCCAACGACCCGCCCCGGGGCAAGCGTCGCGGTGTCAATGTTTCGAACACACGATCGACCAGCGATGGCTGCGATGGCGCCGCATCCTCGAAAATAATGGTGGGCTGGCCATCCTCAATGGCCTTGATCAGGTTGTCCATCTCGACCGGCGACAGTTTTGACGGCTGGATCACCAGCAAGGCATCGTATTGCAACTGTCCGCCGGGCTGGTCCGACGGTTCTGACACCTCGGCGGTTTCCTCGTCGTCGGACAACCACACGTTTAGCGGCTGGCCGAGCTGCACATTTTCAATCGCGTACTGCTTGCGCATTTCGTCAATAACAGCCAGTGGAGGAATGTCCACGACCTGGCCGTTGGGCAGTGTAAATGTTTCGTTGGCTGCCAGCACATCGGTTTCCACCACGCCAATTTTTTCCCGCTCGGGCTGGGCCACCGTATTGATGGAACGCACCAGTTCGTATTCCACGGGCGAGCCGTTGGAAAAGAAATCGATGACCTCGCGTTGCAGCCCGCTGGAGAAAGCGGCGCCCAGGATCACTTCCTCGCGACGCATGGCCCCCCGCGACTCGGAAACAATCAGCCGCGGACGAATGCCAAACCGCTGTTCGGCCAGAATGGCCTCTTCACTGAAGGGCTCGACGTCGGTATGTAAATTCACCTGGATCCGATCACTCATTACCTTCAGTTCACGCAGCAGGTTGACCAGATCGTAGCGGGTTTGCATGAATTCCGTCGGCACATTGGAACCCACATAGGCATCGATGACGATCGGCGGCGCCGGCTTGTCGGGATTGAAAGGATCCTTCTGTTCATCCAACCCCTTGAGAATCGCCAGCGTATTGGGAGTCAGCGTGCTGATCTTGTTGCGTGACACATCCAGCCGCAACCGGCTCAGCGGACTGTACTGGGCGATCAGCACCACGGCAATGATCGTGATGACCAGAAACACCGTGCGAAAAAAGTAGTGGCCCAGCAATGACGTGCCATGCTTGCCGCCTTGCCAGTGACGACGACCGATCAGAACCAGCGACAGGTAAATCCCGAGGATCGCAATGCCCAGAAAGTAAAACACCGACGACAGACTGATCAACCCGCGTCCAAACGGATCAAAACGCTGCAACAACGACCACTCGTACATCCGGTTGACCGTCTGGGTGTTGGAAATGATCACGTCAGCATTGGAAAAGAAAGCCAGCGGGGCATTGAACACGACGCCAAAGACAAAACCGACCGTCAGATTGTTGGTCAGGAACGACGCCACCATCCCAATCGACAGCATGGCGATGCCCACAAACCAGTAGCCAAGGTAGGTGGCAAACAGCAGGCCGCTGTCCAGGTCGCCTCCAGTCATGGCGATCAGCACGGCGTAGTTGGACAGCTGCGAAAACAGCAGCGAAACGGTAAACACGAGCACGGCAGCAAAATACTTGCCGATGACGATGTCAAAATCGCGAGCCGGCAGCGTCAGCAACAATTCGTCGGTGCCCTGGCGACGCTCCTCCGACCAGATACTCATGGTGATCGCCGGAATGAAGATCAGCATGATGTACGGCAAAAAGCGATTCAGCTGGTCAAAGTTGGCGAGGTTGGTCGTGAAGAACTCGTGCGGCCAGAACGCGGCGAACGAAGTCAGTAACACAAACAGACACAGAAAGACATAACCGGTGGGGTTGCTGAAATAGCCGGTGAAATTTCGTTTCATAACCGCAAACGCAGCTTGCCGCCAGATGCCCAGCGGCAACATCAGCAACATCAACGCCCCGATGAACAGGATGTCGACCCCGACCATAAAAGCGAATTCCATTATCGGCAAAGAATTCATGGAGGCATTGACCTGTTAAATGGTTGTGTAGCTGATGATGGGGTGCGGATATCTAGTCTTCGTCGGCCGAGAGTGTTTTGGACCCCGTGTTGGCGGTGACGGTGTCACGACGCTGGTCTGCCTGGGTGCCTTCCGCTGCGTCCTCGTCCGCATGACCGGTTAACTCGGCGAACACTGCGTCCAGTCCCTTGTGTTGCGGATCGAGCTGGTCGAGCGGTCCGTCGTACACCAGGCTGCCTTCGTTGATCATGATCACCCGCGTGGCCATCGCGATCACTTCCTGCAGGATGTGCGTCGACAGCAGAATGGTCTTGGTTTCACCCAGCTTCCGCATCGTTTCGCGAACGCCGCGAATCTGGTTGGGGTCGAGACCGCTGGTAGGCTCGTCGAGAATCAGCACTTCTGGCTCGTGCAACAGGGCCTGGGCCATTCCCACACGCTGGCGAAAGCCCTTGGACAACTTGGTGATCGGTTTGTAGATCACACTGCTCAGGCTGCACAGGTCGACGACCGAAGCGATGCGGTCCTTTTTGAGTTTCTTGCCCATACCGCGGGCCTCGGCAAAAAAATCGAGGTAGCTATGGGGCGTCATGTCGGGATACAGCGGGCCTTTCTCAGGCAGGTATCCAAGGTGTTGCGAGCCGTTCAGTCGATTGTCGGACATGTTGAATCCGGCAATGCGGGCCACGCCTTCGGACGGTGCGAGGTAACCGGTGAGCATTTTCATCGTGGTGCTCTTGCCCGCTCCGTTGGGACCCAGAAACGCCACGACCTCCCCGCGGTTAACGGTGAAGGAAACATCGCGCGTGGCCGCAAAGATCCCATAGAACTTGGACAGGTGCTCGGCCTCGATCATGGGCGTGGCATCTGATTGTGTGCCTTTCGCCTGCGAAGCGGCAGACGCGGGTGTGTCGGTGGTCATTGGCAAGGCCGGGGAAAAGCGGGCAAACCGGAATGGATCAGGCATCCACGCCGGGGAATCGTTCACAAATCATAATGAACGGCAACTCAATCGCTCAAGGTGCCCGGCCGGGTCGCTGAAGTCCCCCGAGCCTAATCACAATGGCGACCTGGCGATAGAGTCGGGGACTTGCCGTTTATACGCAGACGGGGCGCGGCTCGTTCACCTTGTTGCATGGATTACATTCCGCTGTGCCCCGCAGGGATGGCTCAGTTGCCGCGAGGCGATTTGGCGCGGCTGCGACGCTTGGTCCAGGCACGGAATCGTTCGGCAAATCCCGCGGGCGGGTTGATCACGCGACCATCTTCCTGATAACCGGATTGATTGTCGCTGGTACCCTCGACATTCCGGCGCTGGGAATCTCCGGGCCCCAGACCGAGGCTGCGCAGCGAGCGTTCGAATTGCTCCTGATTCTCCTGATCGCCAGTCATGCCCGCGCGTTGCAACTCGCGCCACCGCTGCACGAAGTTCCGCAAGTCGTCTTCGGACCAGTTCAGCCGCTCCAGCAACTCGGGATCCGGATTAATTTGCTGGTCTTCCAGGTACTCCAGTGCCAGGTCGGTGGCTTTGCGGGTGTAATCCAGATTCGCCTTGTCGGCCGTCGTTTCCTCACCGCCTGATGAATGAGGCGTTTCGCTGCCGGCGCTGCCCTCGGTCGCCAGACCCCCGCCTTCGCCCGGCCGGGCACCGCCCGATCCCGACTTGCTGTCTCCTTCGCCTTGCTGCTGGCCCTCTCCTCCGGACTGTGACGAGTTGCCCGAGCTGCCCGGCTGGCTACCCGACTGGCCGCCCTGTTGACCCGGTTGCGAGCCACCCCGGGATTGCCCGGATTGACTCTGCTGACCTCCCTGCTGCTGGCCTTGCTGCTGACCCTGCTGCGAATCAGAAGACTGTGCATCGCCCTGCTGATTGCCGGACTGCATCTGATCCTGATTGCCCGCATCCTGATTGCCCGCATCCTGACCCGTCGACGACTGTTGTTGGGATCCCGAAGGCTGTTGGGAGGACTGCGAACCACTGGGTTGTCGAGATTGCGATTGCGAATCGGAGGGAGCGTCTGATGATTGGGAACCGGAAGATTCCGATTGCGGATCGTCCGACTGGCCGCCCTGGCCGGTTTGGCTGCCGCTTTGCGAACTCTGCTCGGAACCACCGGACTGGCCCTGCGACGACTGGCTGCCACCTTGCGACTGACCTTGTGACTGTCCGGGTTGGTCGCCACCCTGGCTGCCGCCGGACTGCTGGTTTTCGCTTTGGCCGCCGCCACCGCCTTGTTGCTGTTGCTGTTGTTCCTGCTGGCCGCCGCCACCGCCTCCGGATTGCTGCTGTTGTTCCTGTTGCTGTTGTTGCTGGCTACCGCCACCGGACGACTGACTGCCTTGTTGTTGTTCCTGGTTTTGGTTTTGGGACTGTTGCGACTGCTGTGATCCCTGGCCGCCGGATTGTTGTTCCTGCTGTTGGGGCTGTTGCCCGGAACCGTCCGAAGACTGGCTGGGTTGGGTTTGTCCGCCATCCCCTGATTGAGTCTCGGATTCGGTGCGACCGCTTTGGCCAGCTTGTGGGTCGGCTTGACCCTGTTGCGTGGTGCCGTTGTCGTCGGTCTGTGCGGACTGCGACCCCTGCTGCTGTTGCTCAGCTTCCTGGCTTTGGCCGGACTGCGATTGCTGCGACTGGCCGCCCTGCTGGCCGCCGCTGTTTTGTGGTTGCTGACCTTGAGCCTGCTGGCCTTGGGATTGCTGACCCTGGGATTGTTGGCCTTGTGATTGCTGACCCTGAGATTGTTGGCCTTGAGATTGCTGACCCTGGGATTGCTGACCCTGGGATTGCTGTCCTTGGGATTGTTGGCCTTGGGATTGCTGTCCTTGCGATTGTTGGCCCTGGGATTGTTGTCCTTGCGATTGTTGGCCTTGGGACTGCTGACCTTGTGATTCCTGGCCTTGTGATTCCTGGCCTTGTGATTGTTGACCTTGGGACTGTTGACCCTCGGATTGCTGGCCTTGCGACTGTTGACCTTGGGACTGCTGACCTTGTGATTCCTGGCCTTGTGATTGTTGACCCTGGGTCTGCTGGTCCTGCGATTGTTGTTGTTGTTCTTCGCGGTGACGCAGGACTTCCTCGAAGATGTCGCCTTCATGGGCATCATCCTCCAGAGGTGCCGAGCCGCCTTGTCGCGCATCAGCCGACTCGCCACCGGACTGGCCGTCTGCTGCATTGGAAGAATCGCCGGAAGGCTGACCCGAGCGGTCCGTTGTGGACTGGCCCTGATTGCCGGAAGTCGATTCACCTTGCGACGACTCACCCGCGGATTGATCACCTTGATTGCCGGACTGGCCTTGAGAGTCGCCTGACTCGGCACCGCTGCCTGAGGATTCGCCGGATTGCTGACCATCGGATCCTTCGCTGCCCTGGTCGCCCTGTTGCGAGGCGGAGTCTCCTTGCTGACCGGAATCACCGGATTGCGACGACTGGTCATCGGAGGTTGACTGGCCGCTGTTGCCGCCCTGTGAATCCCCGGAACTTTCCTGTTCGCTGTCGCCTTGTTGCTCGCCGCCGCCTTGCTGGTCCCCGGATTGACCTTCGCTATTTTGTGACTGGCCACTGTCGCCGGATTCGCCCTCGGTTCCTTCGCCTTCGGATCCTTCGCCCGACTGCTGGTCGCCGGATTGCTCCTGCTGATCGGCGTTTTGTTCCTGTGGTTGTTGTTGAGACTGCTGGTTTTCGTCTTCGGTCGGCGGGTTTTCGACGGCTTTTGTGAC
>CAMYKF010000763.1 GCA_947258905.1 uncultured Pirellulaceae bacterium
TAGATCCTTCACCTCGTGCCTCGGTTCAGGATGACATAGGGGCAAATCAACTTTGAATTGCGCTAGACATTGACTATCTTGCTTCCTCGTCTACAAGTTCAAAAACGACGTTAATGCTGGCCGTAAAGTCCTGTTCGCCGGTGGCAATACTGACCATCGATTTGATGTCGACCATGGACACGATGGGTGACGAGTCAAAGACCAGCGTGGTTTGGCCGAGGCGAATCAGGTCACGGGCCGTCAGCAGGTGTTTTTTGACACGCCGCTTGTTAACAAAGGTTCCGTTGGAACTGTTTTTGTCGCCGATGACAAACCCGGCATCGGTGTTTTTGATCAACGCATGGACGCGGGATACCTCGGGATCGTTCAGCTGAATGGCGTTGTGCGGTTCCCGACCAATGGATGTGATATCGTCATCCAGTTCGAACTGCTTGCCGCGGTCATTGCCGTGAATGACTAACAGTCTGGTCATGCTCTTGAAATCCGTCGCGCGGACATACCGTGATCGGCATCCGCTTGAAATGAGAGAAGCGCGGGTTCGCGAAAAGCGCCGCGTAGCCCCAGGGCGACACGGACGATAAGGACATTATCGCCCGCAGGTCGCCGGGAGGCGACCCTTTTTTCGCAGCTTTGTCAATTGCCGTCGCCTTCGGCGGGTGCGTCACCGCCGCCGCCCGTTTCGCCACCCAGTTCGGGTACCCCTTCGATATCCAGTTCCTTGATCGGCTCGGGCTCCTTGTACTCCTTGGGGCCACAGGCGGTCACGGGCAAAAACAGCAGACCGGCGATCATCCAGATGAAAACTTTTCTCATGACAAAATCCCTGAATCGCGTCCGGACGTCGACAGACCAGGTTGCCGGGAGGTCGACCATCCGTGTGTGTAAAAGACCCTGAGAATTTACCGAACCGGGCTGCTTTTCGCCAGTCCGTTCCCGGCGTCGGAAAGCGGCCCTGGCCCCGGCCTCGCCTACAGCAGACCGCGGCGAACTGCATGTACGGCAGCCTGGGTGCGATCGTTCACGCCCAGTTTCCGCAAAACATGCTGGACATGTTCCTTGACAGTTTCATAGCTGATCCCCAGTTTTTCCGCGATCATTTTGTTCGTTTGCCCGGCGGACAATTGGGACAGCACCTCGAATTCCCGCTGGGTCAGCGGAAAGTCGATGTCGGATTCCAGGCGTGGCGTGGCCAGGGCTCCGGTTACCCGCCGTACATCCTTGCGTCTCCAGGTCTTTTTGCCCCCTGCCACCTTGCGCAGCGTGGAAATGATATGTTCGGTCGCCGCCGTCTTGTCCAGCATCCCCCACGCTCCCGCTTCCACCATCCGCGAAACGAATACCGGGTGTTGCCACTCACTGAAAATTACCAGCGGGATTTGTCGCTCGTTGGCCAGCCGCTGGAGCTCCAGCGACGAGCCATCCTCGAACTCGTATTCGCTCAGAATCATGTCCACATCGTGTTCGACGAGACAGCGACGGGCCTCGGCCAGATTGGACGCGGAGCACTCGACGACGAATTCGTTGCCCTTGAGGATGCCCGCCAGACCGCGAATCACTATGGGGCTGGGGTCGACAGCGAGAATGCGGGTATTCATGGGATCGGGGACCTGAAAGCTGACTTTCTCAGTTACTCTTCGGGCGGCGGGGGCAGACTGGGCGCCGTCGGTTCGTCCAGATCGTCCGGTGCCGGGCCGGACAGTCGCCGCTTGTCCGAAGCGGATGAGCGCGGAGAATCGACCTCGGTATTGATCGTCGACTGCAGTTCGGTCAATCCCTTGCGCAGTTCGCCGTAACCTTTGCCAACATTGCGGGCAACCTCGGGAAGCCTTTTGCCAAACAGCAAGACGGCGACCACTCCCAGCACAACCAGCTCGGTAATCCCAATGCTTGGTAACATAATGATTGGGGTGTTGGATCGGGGAGTTGCGGCGACGGCACCTGGAACCGGACCGTCAGTTGGCCTGGTTGGCTTCTTCCTTGTCTTCCAGGGATTTCAGATCAACGGGCTCGTCCCGCAAGCCCTGTTTGAATTCATTGACGCTGCGTCCCATGTTTCGCATTAGACTGGGCAGTCGGGTCGCACCAAACAGCAGCATGAGTATGGCTGCCAAAATCAGCAACTCTGTCGTACCGATACCAAACATGTCTAATCCCGCTTCACGTCGATTTTGAAATAAGGGCGGATTTCTCCACGCACGATCTATTCTAGAGGCGACCTCCTGGGTGTCAAACCCGGACCTTGCTCCACCAGATGATTCGGCAAATCCGGCCCCTGGAATCCGCAGCTTCGCTGTATTCGACAATCCGTCCCGGATTCGAGCCACGACGCCGTCTGGTCATTGACCTGTGCCCCAGGCACTATCCCGTAAATGGGCGGTCAACTACGGCTTTCTTGCGCTACTTTGTGTTTGGCCCGAATTCTTGCGAATCCGGCTACGTTGCGATGCTGTTCTAGAAGTCGTTTCAAAACCAGTTTCCTACGGTAGCTCGGTCTCTCCGAGACCGGGAAAACAGAGCAAAACGAGTCCCGGCGCGCCGGGACTCGCCTGCCGTTTTAAACCACCTCTAGATGTCAATTGCGACTGCCGGGAAATTGACGGTAGCGCCGTCGGGCGCCGTGAAGTTCATGGCGGCTCCCAGGTGCTGAAACACCAGATCGATCTTGTTGCCATAGCCGGCGGAGGCACTGGTGGCAAAGTGCAAACCGAGAACGGTCAGTGCATTGGCATCCCAGATTGTGGCGCCCGAATCGCCGGGCCGGGTGATCGGGTCGTACTTGAGTTGGTTGGCGAAACGGCCCAGACCAGTGGCATTCACCGACGCGTTGGTGGACAGTATGCCACCCCATTTCAGGGTCGTGGTGCGACTGGCCTTGCGAATTCGCTGTCCCACGGTCGCCGCCGCAACGGACCTGGGTGTGCCGATAAACTTGACGTACTGGGTCAGTTCAGGGGTCCACATCGCACCGACAAAGGCCAGCGCGCAATCCACTTCATTAGCCACGACGCCGCCGGTGTCCACGGGTACCCAGCGATTGAGCGTGGCAATCGTGTCATCGGACGGCGTGCCGCCATCGGCTGGACCCGGCTGTAAAATAGCGTCGCCGACACTGGCGTTGTTGGTGTTGGCCAGTACATGATTGTTGCTGAGGATGTACCCGTAATTGCCATCGACCTTGACATGCAGGCCCAGCGTACCGGCGGTAATCTGATAATGGCCAATGCTGTACCCGCCCGGGCAAGGTCGTTTTCGCGCCCCCCAAGCCTCGGGACGAATCTCGCCTTCTTCGACAATTTCGACGGCAATGATTTCGTCCGTGCGCACGTTCTCTCTGTTGACAAGCTGCAATTGCAGTGGAATATCTACGACATTCTGTTCCTTCAACGCCGGATCAATGCCGATCACGATGTGGGCGTTATCCGTCGGCCTGCCTTCCACGAAGATCAATTGGGGTGCAATTGAAACGATGTTTGGATGCTGCTCGAACAGTTCATTTTCATACTCGTCTTTGGTGCGACTGGCTTCTTCGTAGGTGGCCATGCGAAAATTCCCGGGCGAGGTTCAGATTCCGGCGTACTCATTACGGATTGGCGACTGTGGCATCAGCAGACCGCTCAAATTAGATCAAGCAGCAATGCCTTGTCAAAAAAAGCCACGCTGATTGGGTAAATACCACAGTGACCCCGGCAGCAATCACTTGTCATCGGCCTCTTCGTCGTCTTCGTCGTTGTCCTGAAAGTGCAGATTGTTCTGCAAGTGCAACAGCACCCCGTAAGTGAATCGACTCAGCCGTTCTTTCTGGTCCTTGATCTCCTCCGCTTCGTCCGAGTCAGCATAGGCGCGACCACCGCTGCACCCAAACTCGCCAAAGGCCAACGTAATCTTTTCCGGTCGTCCCCGGCGTGCGGGTTCAGCTTCATCTTCGCCGCCAATTTCCGCCGGCAACTCCAGCAATTGACACGTGTCCATCAGCGTGGCCACCATGACCAGTTGTCTCGGTGACAGTTGCCCGGCGCCGAAAGGCTGCGCCATCAGTTCAGCTTTCCCCGCTTCCAAAAACACCGGCACGTATTTGTACATCTCATAGGAACCGTCCGGCTGGATGCGCCATTCAGTTTTGTCGCTGCGCAGGCTGACGATCGTCAGTGGATGTTTGAGCTGGAGATCAGCATCGAGCGGACCTGAATCCGTGGCAAAGTTTTCGAGGGCAGCGGATTTTTCCTCCTCGGTCAGCGGCAGTTGACTTTCCTCAAACCGTTTTTGATTGCCGCGTCGGCGCGGCATGGTAGATCGGCGGGCAGACGTTTGGCCAGGCCTCAACGTGACCATGGATATGACCTGCAATTCGTTGATCTGCGAACCATCTGCGGATTCACGAGTGCCGGGATAGCCGTTGACTTCCACCCTCCGCCCGATGGATCGCTTCAAAAAGGTTACGACCCGGGAATCGGTTACCACGAGTTGCCATTGAGATTCGCCATCGACGAGAACAAATGCCGGCCGCTGGCTGTCTGCGTCGCTGCCGGGTGCGAATTGCAGTTCGCCCTGGATGGTCTCTTCCTGAGGACGTTGTTGCGCGGTAAGTGGAGCGACGAGCAGAAAACCACAGCTCAGAATGGCCGCTATCGCAAGGCTTGTTGCACGAAGAGATAAGATCATGGCGCTGCCTTTCGTTGGTTCATTTGCTGTTGCGGTCAGTTTAGTTCACTTCTTTTTGCGAATCAACGAATTGGAACCTTGCCGATTGCAGTCACGCAACACCTTGCGCACGGACTCGATACCGATTTTGCTGGAACGAGAGGCCACATCGCCAACCGTCTGGCCTTTGTTGTTAACGGCATCCAGCGAAGCACCGAGTTCGGTGAATTTTCGCACGGCATCGGCCTGACCACCGCGCACTGCTGCGAACAACGGTGTTTCCTCGCGCAGGTTGCGGGCTTCGACGTTGGCTCCGCGGGCGACCAGCAATTCCAGATGCCTGGTGCGACCATGGAACGCGGCATCAAACAGTGGCGTTTCCCCGTCGTGAGACCGGGCTTCTATATCGGCTCCATGGTCCAGCAGCAATTCAGTGATCTTCGCAAATCCCGCTTGCGAAGCCCGATGCAATGCCGTCTTGCCCTTGTAGTCCCGCACGTTCACATCTTGACCGCGCCTGATCAGACGTGCCACGCGTGCCGGATCGTCGGGGGCGTTGTGATTGCCACGCGCGGCATCGACGATTTCCGGCCACTGTTGCGGCGGCACATCGACTTCACGTATGTCATGCCCGTAACGTCGAGCCAGCAAATTGAAAGTCGGGTCTTCCAGCCAGCCGCGATGCCGGGTCGCTTTGGGGTCCGTACCATGCGCCAGTAGCAGCTCTGCGATTTTTGCCTGGCCTGTATCGATCGCATCAAACAGAATTTGTGGATGCGCTGCGGCATTGGTTCCGTGGTCCAGCAATCGTTCGACCATGTCGAGTTGCTGGCCGACGATGGCATATTGCAACGGGTAAACCAGATACCCGTTCCATTGATGGTCGCGCTGGTAAGCTCGATCGGCTGCTGCCGGGTTATGCTTGAGAACTTCGTTGACGAAGTCGGCATCGCCAAGGTAGCAAGCGGAATGAAAATCCAGACCGGCGTCGCGCGAGGCCAAATAGTCTGCCGTGTCGACATGGCCGTTCACCGTGGCCACCAGCCACGGCGAGACCTCGATACGCGTCTCGCGGTAGTAACACCCGATCGCCCGGGGATCGGCGTCATGTTCGCGGTCCAGATACTTGACGACCGGCAAGCGACCTTTTTGGGCGGCTTCCCATAGCATGGTTCGTCCGTGGGGCCCGATCCGGTGCACGAAGCCGCGCGGGTCCTCAACGTATGATTTCACAGCCGGCAATTTACCGGCAGCGCAGGCCGGCATCACGATCCGCAAGAAATCATTGTCACGACCGGTTAGTGCTTTGATCATGGATTGAACGTGGATTGTCAGGCATTTCGAAAAAGGAAACTTGAGCGAGGAAATCCATCGACCCGGCGACGCACTTATCAATTATTTTAGGGCGGGAGGCGATTCGATGTGCCAGCAATCATCATTGGCGATCGGCAAGCTGGTTAGTGCGTTGATCCGGCAGATTGCTGAAAAACTCGATCGCATTCTGGTCCTCCCGACATTGCATGGAGGGCATTTCAAAAACCCAATCGGGTGTTTTGGTAGTGGACGAGGTCACGAGTCCTTCCCCTTTTAATGTGCAAAACGGGACTCGTAGCCTTGTCCACCACGCAGGCAAAACGGGACTCGTAGCCTCATCCACTACGCAGGAAAACAATTTTGAAATGCCCTCTAGCCGATGATCAGCAGGGCAATCAGGGGCGTGAAGTTGAAGATCATGAAAAAGATCTTGTACAGGCCCAGAAAACCGTACATCACGACCGTGAATTGTTCCTTTTCCAGCGGGAACCACTTCCGTTGGGTACGGAATACCAGATCGGGTGCTGCGGACAGGATCACAATCCAGAAGGCCAGCAGTCCGCCGTTAATAAGGCAGCACCACAAAAAAAACGATTGAAGTGTAGGGATATCCATGGCTGCACCTCGCTTGTCGCGGCCCCAGTAGTTTACGAGTCGGGTTGGAATTCCGGCGAATTCCGTTCCGAGTTACCGACATCGTTACTTGATCTGATATCGATAGTAGACTTCCAGGCACAGTGTGGCCATGGCTGTGCTGTAAATGCGACCACCGTAACCACTCCAGACACCGGTGGGTTCCCAGCTGCCGGCCATGTCACCCTGGCGAACTTGCGACCCGACAAGTGTTTGCGTCAGATGGTGGTTCCAGTTGGCCCAAGCCTGGCCGCCAGTGTGGAACATGGCGAGTGTGCCATAATACCAATAGTAGAAGTTTTGTTCGCTGCTGCCGGGGACTTCGCGCATCAGGTACTGGGCAGCCTCGTTAGCCGTTTCGGCCGGCACATCCCCGTGTAGAAAGTAGCGGCACAACAGTGCCTCGGCCGTCATCGTGACGGTTGGCGACTGCTGCGGGCGATAACCGGCGAGTCCACCGTGATTTCCGCTTGAGCAACTTTGCAAAAACTGTTTCATCAACTGGTGGGCTTCGGAGGGAATCTTGACGCCGCCCAGTTCGGCACTTTTCAGGGCCAGCACCTGCCACCCAAACTGGCTCATATCACCCAGGTCGCCGTCGCCAGGACGGTATCGCCAGCCACCGCTGCGACGATTCTGCGCATCCAGCGAGTAGTTCACGGCCATCTCAACGGCCGGCTTCAGTCGCTGGTCGCCGGTCATGGCCAGAGTTTCGCTGATCGCCAGCGTGGCCATCGCATGACAGTACATCTGGGCGAACAGTCTGGCATTGCCCGCCAGGTTGCCATCGGTGCGCTGTTGGTTGAGCAGATACTCCAGGCCCCGGCGTACGGTTTCCTGATAGTCTCCCTCCAGATGCGAATGGCCGGAGGCGAGGAATGCCAGCAGGCTGAGCCCGGTGATCGCGGTTTGCGCGTCGCCGCCGGCGCCCTTGCGATCGTGCCCGAGTACAAGCGTTTCGCGACCACCACCATATTTGACCGGATCCCAACTGCCGTCGGGTTCCTGCGTGTTGGCGAGGAAACGAAGTGCGTCATTGACGGCCCGCTGGGTTTCCAGGCTGCCACCGTGCCGCTCGGTCTTGCGTTGTTGTTCTTCCTCACTGCG